>NZ_JAPEMU010000002.1:300000-382039 GCF_026342405.1 Kitasatospora sp. NBC_00240 | reverse complement strand
GCGGGCGTCACCGAGCGCGCCGTGAGCCTCTACCTGGCCGGCACCCGCACTCCCCGGCCCGAGGTGCTGCCGCGTCTGGCGGCCGCCGTGGGGGCCGCCCCGGCCGACCTGTGCACGGTGGAGCACGAGTGCCTGGTGCACCTGCGGGTGTTCACCGGCCGCAGCCGCGCGGCGATGGCCCAGGCCCTCGGCATGGCCGAGGAGACCTACCGGCAGGTGGAGGTCACGGGCCACCGGGGCCGGGCGGCCACCAGCCGCTACGACGGGCGCCTGGACCGCTACATCGCCTGGGAGGAGTGGGCGGCGCCCGCGTACGGCGTGAGCGCGCAGCGGCTCGCCGAAGCCGAGCAGCACACCCGGCAGGCGTGGCAGGAGCTGCGGGCCGAGCGGCGGCGGGCGTGGCTGGAGCATCTCGACCAGGTGGAGCGGGCGCGGCTGGAGCGGCTCGGTCGGCGTGGGCGTCGGGCCCGCGGCGAGGGTGCGGTCCGGCCGCCCGACGCCGGCCGGTGACCGGACCCGCGCGCGGCCGTCTCCTGGTCCCGGCCGTGCGGCGGCCGTCGCCGCCGGCCATGGCAGGCACCGGCATTACGGGTGCGGTTTCCCCGCGTTGAATATGGGCGAATTGCATGGATTCGCGGGGTGGGTTATTCGGTTTTGAACCAGCGCTTTTTCTTCGGCTGCTCCGCCGGGCGGCGTAGGGGTGGTTCTCCTCGGAAGCTGCGGTTTTGGTAGCAGGTCCAGCATTCGATGGCTTCGGGGTCGTGGTCGATGAGGTTGTTCTCGATCAGGCCGGTGGTGCAGGTGACGCAGCGGTCGCGGGCTTCGGCGTCGCGTAGTTCTTGGGCGCGTTCGGCTTTCCGGGTGGCTTCGTACTCGTCGTGTGCGGTCTGGCGGCAGGGCTCGCAGTCGTCTGTGCCGTTGGGGCTGGCGTCGTCGGGGTCGTCGTATTCGTCGGGGCGGCGGTTGCAGGTGGGGCAGCGGTGGCGTTCCTGGTCGCGTTCCTGGTCGCGGGCGCGGCGCTCCTCGTGCTCGCGCCAGGAGCGCTCCTGGTAGGCGCTGTATCCGTCAGGGTCGGCGAGTGCGGCGGCGAGGGTCTGGCGGCCGCCGTGGCCGCAACGGTGCCAGGCCGGGCCGGCGAGGCCGAAGGCGCGCAGGTGCTCCAGGGTGGTGATCAGGATGGGGATCCGGTCGCTGAAGTCGGCGTAGTACTCGTCTCCGTGGCCGCGCATCCAGCGGGGCTTCCACCACTGGGTGGTCAGCTCCTCGATGCGTTCCATGCGGTTGGCCAGGGCAACGCGGCCGAGGTTGCCGCCGAGGACCAGGGCGACGGGCGGGTACGGGTCGTGCTCGTCCCAGTGGCTGCGGGGCGGCGTGCCGTAGAGCAGGTGCCAGTAGGGGACGGTTTCGCCCGCGCGCTTGGCCTCACGGCGGAAGAAGAGCTGGTAGCGCTCGAACTTCGCGGCGACGGCTTCGGGGGTCATGGTGCCCCGGTCCACCTCCACCAGGAGCACGGGCACCCCGGCCTGCGGGGCGCGCAGCACGGCGTCGGTGATGGCGCGCAGGCGGGGGCCGATCTCGTGGACGGTCTCGGTGGACCAGTCGGTGATGGTGCCGGTGCCGGGCCCGGCGTCGGGTGCGGTGCCTCCGGCGAGGATGGCGGCGATGGTCTCGTTCACCATGACGCTGTGCGGGGCGCCGGTGCGGCCGGCTCCTCGGGCGGTGCCGCCGAGGTCGCGGCCGGCGGGGAGGACCTCGGCGGCGGCGTCCAGGCCGGCCGGGGTGAGCCGCCAGAGCTTGTCCCGGGTGGTGGTGCGGCCCTCGGAGAGGGTCAGGCCGTGCAGGCCGAGGTCGAGCAGGGCCGCGCGCAGCGCCTTGTTGCTCTTGAGTCCGGGGCGGGTGATCCGCTGGAGTTGGTCTGCGGTGGCCACCTTGAGCACGCCGAGCGCGGCGAGCACGTCGGCGCGCATCCGGCTGGTCGAGCCGTTCGGGTAGTCGGTGGACCTGGCCCACGACGTCCCGCCGGGCCCGGCCGCTCCCGGCTCCACCGCCGGCTGGTCCTGTTTCTGTTGCTGGTCCCCGTTCATCCGCTGATGATCTCCCGGGCCACTGTCACCGCCTCGGGCCGGGGCCCCGCGCCCGCTTTCCCGCCCGCGCCCGACCTCCAGTCGGCGCCCGGCCACCCGGCCGGGGAGGGAGGGCAGCAGCGGCCCGGGAGCGTCACACACAACCCCAACCGACCAACTACCTACAAACAGAAGGAACGGGGTTGTCGAGACGGCGAAAAGGCGGCTTGTCCCGGGTCTGACCTGCGGTTTTGCCGCCCCTGGGCGGGAGGCGTGCGGTAGGGGTGGTGGTGCGGGTGCCGGTAGGGCCTGCGGTAGGGCTGACGGAAGCTCACCGGCCGGGGGTCCGGGCCGGGACAACTCCTGACGCCCGGCCCGGGAACGTGGGCGCGGGGCCAGAGGATCGGACGGCGGGTTGGTGCCTCACCGGGAGGTTCACCGGGAATCCCACCGGGAGCGCCACCCGGACCCGCAGGGCCCTCACCGATGCCTTGACGGCCTCTCAGCAGCCCGCCGGGCAGGCCCCGACGCTGGGTCCAGGCTACCGGTGCGGGGCCGCGTACGGGCCGTCTGGTCCTCTCACTGTGGGTCCTCTTCCGCGTTGCGTGCGGCGAGTTGCACCAACCATTCCTCGTAAGCGGCCAAGTAGTCATCAGCGAGCACCTTGGCCTGCGCGAGTGCGTCCTCCCCTGGCTCGGCGAGGTCGGCTGATGCGCCGTGGGCAACGGCGCAGCACAGTCCGCGCGCGAAGAAGTCGAGCAGTTTCTCCCGCTCCTGCGCCGCCTCTTCCAGCGTCGTGATCGGTTCGGGGGAAACGTGCACCGCAAGCCTCCTGTCGGAAAGGCGTCGGGGACGGCGACGGGACAGGGTGCGCCGACCCTTCGGACGTGGTGCGATCCTCCTCCGCCAACAGCAAGAACCCCTAATCGGCATCGACCGGGCCCTGCGAGAGGAGTGATCTGGCCGACGAACCGGCCTACCAAGGGCCCTTCACGGTCGCGTGCCAGGGGCCGGCCATGTCTACGGGCGGTGTCGGCTGCGGACCTGCGGACCGGCGGGCCTCTGGGAGAATCGGCGCGGCGGTGCGCGCCGCACACCATTGCCCGCGGCGCGCACCGCCTTCACGCCCGCCGGCCGCCTCGGCGTGCGAGGTGGGCCTGGCGGACGGTGCGGGCCGCCAGCTCCGGGCTGGCGTGGAACAGCGGCTCCCCGGTGTCGGTGTCGGTGAGGATGCGGCCGTCGGTGATGGCGGCCCAGCGCGGGACGGCGCCGATGCCGATCTCGACCCAGCCGACGATCTCCCCGTCGTGCAGCACGAAGTACGCGAGAGCGTTGCTCTTCCAGCCGGCCAGCTCCCAGCCGGCGCCGAGCTGCGGGAGTGCCAGCAGGATGTCGCAGTCCCCGAAACCCCGCTCGTACGGGTTCCGCGGCGCAGCCGGGGCCGGTGCGGCAGAGGCGGATGCGGGGGCGGCGAGCGCGGGTGCGGGTCGGGTGTCGGTCTGCGGGACGGCGGCCGCCCTTGCGGGCGCGGTGTCGTTGCGCAGCTGGGGTGAGACGCGGGCGAGGACCTGCGGGCTGGTCAGGATGCGCCGGGCCTCCTCCAGTTCGGCCTCGGTCGGCTGCGGCCGGTTTTCGAAGCGCTCCGTATCCGGCCCGGGCGTCGGGGCCGGGCCCGGCCCGGGCGCGGTGCCGGGCCTGGTTGTCCAGCCGGCGGGGCCGGGGAATCGTCCGGTTGTCCCGCCCGCAGGCTGCATGATTTCGAAGCGCCGGTCCGAAAAGGCCGGGCCGTCAAGGTCCGGCGCGGGGGTATCAAGGTGTCCGGGGAAGGCATCAAGGTGTCCGGCGGGAGCGCCGGCTGCGCGGCTGCGCAGTGTGGCGGTGGCTGTGCCGGCGGGGGCGGGGACGGCCGCGGTTGTCCCGTCGGCGGGGGTCGCGATTTCGAAGCGCCGATCCGAAAAGGCCGGGCCGTCAAGGTGCACCTCGGGGGTATCAAGGTGTCCGGGGGCGGCGTCAAGGTGAGCTGCGGGGCGCGGTGCGCGGGCGGCCAGGGCGTCGTCGTGCGCGGCCTGCGCCGCTTCCAGGAGCTGCTCGGTGAACGCCTGGACCGCGCTGCGCAGGCCGGTCAGGGCCTGGGCGGGGTCGCGGGCGTCGAGGGTGCGGGCGTACCAGTAGGCGGCGCCGGCGAGGGCGTCGGCCAGCTCCAGGACCCGGCGGCGGGGGCCGGCCGGCTCGTCCTCGGCGGCGGCCGCCAGGACGCCTGGCGGGAGCGCGACCGCGGCAGCGGCCGGGGCGGCGGGCGCCTCGGGGGCGGGCGGCTTGGGGGCGGGCGGCTTGGGACGGGCGGCGAGGCGTCGGCGGGCGGCCTTCGACTTGCACGACAGATCGCAGTAGGCCCGGGGCCGGCCCTTCGCCGAGGGCGGCAACGGGGCCTCGCACCAGCCGCACGGCGGGCCCGGCGAGGCCGTACCCGAGGGGTCGTCATTTCGTGGCGGTGCTTCGGAAGTCATCGGATGATCTTACCCACGGATACGAAGCGCGCTACGGAATAAGGCCCGCCCCCGGCTCCACCTCGCCGGCCGCCGACTGCACCGCGCACGCGTCCCGGGCCGCCGCACTGCGCAGCACGACCCGCCCGGCAGCCGGCTCTGCGCAGCCGCGCAATGCGTGCGCAAAGGCCGCGCTGCGCAAGGGGGTGCGTGCGCAAAGCGGCCTTTGCGGGAGTGCGGGTGCGTGCCCAGGCGCCTTTGCGGAATTGCGCAGCTGTCCGCGCTCCCGCAAAGGCCGCTGCGCGGTCGGTCAGCGGGTGGCGCCGTCGGCCGGGTAGGCGGCGCCACCGGGGCCCAGGCGCCGGCGGCCGGTCGACGGCTGGGCGCACTGCGGCACGTCGTCCTCGTCGGCCGGGGCGGGCGGCTCCAGGAAGGGCGCGCGCTCCACCGGCAGCAGCCGCTCCCCGTCCTCGGCAGGCAGCGGGGCGTCGACGGGGGACGAGGAGAACGGGCTGTGCAGCGCACGACGGTCGGCAGACATCCCGTCAGTCTTCCAGCCCGAGCTGGCGGCCCGTGACACGACGTCCGGTCGTTGCTGGTCGGGACCGGAACCTCTTTACGGGGTCGGGCGCCGCCGGGTGCTGGTCGTCGGACAGGAACGAGGCCCCGGCCGATGGCCGGGGCCTCATGGTGCCACTAGCTGCCGCGAACCTTTCGGCGCAGCAGGACCGCGATGGCGCGCAGGTGGTTCGCCACGGCCCGCAGGTGTCCGCGGACCGTGTCTGCCGGCACTGCGGTCATCGACCCGCAGGGCGCGAGCGGATGGGACGTCGCTGCGGCCAGGCCCAGGACCGCCACCAGGACGGAGAGCACCTGCCCCAACGCGCCCATCACGGTCGAGCCCACGGAAATGATTTCAGACATCACTGAACTCTCTGAATCGTCACGAGCCGCGCGATCGTTTCAAAGACACTGAACAAAATGACAGCGATGAATTACATCTTGCACACAGAAAACATCGAGAAATTCAGCATCTTTGCGACATTCAGAAGATTAAGTGGCTCTTTGCATTTGAAAGCTCGAAAAGAAACGATTTCGGCGGGCGCCGGTCGTACGCGGCTAGAGAGACGCTATCGGAGCGAGGCCGTCCTTGCGCCAATTGCGGCAGTTCGGCACGGATGTCCGCCGCGGCGGCTATCCTGCACGGCCCGACGCCCGAACGGGTCGGGCAAGTCGGGCCGCTACCCCGCGTCGGCCGACTCCGGCGTCGGCTCGGTGGCGTGGAACAGCGCCTCGTCGGTCGCCGCCCAGCAGCCCTCCGCCAGCGCCCGCACCATCGTCGGATGCCGGCGCACCGCCAGGACGGCGGCATCGCGTGCCGCGCGGAGCTCGGCGAGGCGCTCGCGCTGCTCCGGCTCCCACATGGCGCGGACGTCCGTCTGCTCGGGGTCGGGGTACTGCTCGCGGCGCAGGGCCTCGACCTCGGCGACGAACTGGTTGAGCTCGGCCCAGGCCGCGTCGCGGGCGCGGCGCAGGTCCAGGAGGTCGGCGGGGATGGGCAGAGCGTCGGGCATGGGCTGATCCTCCTAGGTTCGGTGCGGGCCCGGCCCGCGGCGCGCGCCAGGCGTTCGGGTGTCGTCCCCGCCGGCCGGCATGCCGCGGGCAGCGCCCTGGCGGCCGGCCGGGTCGGCGGCCTGGGGCGGCGGTGCGGGGTGGAGGAGGACCGCCGGGCGCAGACTCCACGGGGCATACAGGACCCAGGCGGCGCCGTAGGCCCCGGGGGACCAGCGGACGCGGCCGGCCCAGCCGAGCGGCAGCCGCCGCCAGGCACTCAAAACGCCCGGCCGCCAGGTGCCGTTCACCCGCACCTCCACGACCCGCCACACCGGCACCCCGTGGTCCGGCACCCCAGCCACCGCCACGTCCGGCAGCAGCCGGGCGGCCAGATGCGGCGCGCACTCCGGCGGCGGGATCGGACGAGAACGGGACGACACCCCTCATCATCGAACACAAGTTCGAAACGATGCAAGATCCGGCCTGCTCACGAGGGGGTTGACTCGCGAAATCCCGCGTGTACCCTCCGCCGGCCCGCCCGCCCGGACAGCGCCCGTCACGGCCCCCGGAAACCGGCGGCCGGACCCCCTTGACCGCCGTTCTCCCGCGCCTATCTTCCGGTGCCACAGGCCGCCGTCGACGGGCTCACGGTACCCCCGTTGCACCCCGGGTCATCGGCGAGCAGGCCTGTCCGTAAGTACGAGATGAAGGAGAAGAGGCGCGGACGAGACGCAGAGCGCAGCGCGTTGGGACGGCGTGGAGCGCAGGGCCGGGGTGGAGCGCAGGAAGCCGCCGGCCGGACCCGCCCGGTCGGCGAGGCGATCGGCGGGGCGGCGGATGACCGAGGCCGTAGTCACCGGCGCTGGGGCCGATCTGCTGAGCATGGGGGTGCAACTGCTGACCGCGTACCTGCTGGCGCGCTAGCACTGACACCTCGGCCCCGACCGGACGGCGGACAAAGGGCGGCCCCTGATAGCGGGGGCCGCCCCCTTGGAGGGCCCGGACGGCGCCACCGGCTCGGACCAGCCCAATACTCGCTGGTCTCTGCGACGTCCTCGCCGCGGCCGCACAGCCCTCGGCTGGGCAGGGACTCCTCGTCAGCCTCGGGCTCTACCGCAGCCTGGAAATGCGCGGCGGAGGCGGGACATTGGCGATCTGTGAGCGGCGCCAGGTGTCCGTGCTGTCCTGGGCCTGGCATTGGAAGGTGAAATGGACGGGCGTCGCGGCGCTTACCGGACCGGTCTCTACGAGAACTACGAGAACGGTGAAGCTGCCGCCCCTGGCAACCCGGCCGGCTTCGAAGGTCGGCTCTGTCGATACCCCTCCTGCGGAGCCGGGGTCTGGCACCTGAAGGCCCCGAACGCCCTCCCCCTCCACGTGGACCAACACGGAGGCCAGCGCGGGCCCGGAGTCCTGCGTGACCTCGAAATGCCTGACGTGGTTGGATCCGCGCCATGCGCCGCTGCATCGGACCGTGAACTCCGGTCCGCGGGCCTCCCTCCGGTCTGCGTCTTCGGAGTCGAGCTGGCGGCGCATCAGGGCAACCTGGTCCTCAGCGGCCTTGGTCGCCTTTTCGGCGGCCACCGCCTGGCGCTCGGCGAAGGCGGCGGCGTCCCTGGCGCTCTGCGCCTGGGCGCTGGCGATGCGCGCCTGCCAGATCGCAAGGAGGGCGGCCCCACCGCTGATGCAGGCCGACACAATCGCGGTCTTCAGTCCGCCGTCCACGGCGTCCTCCCCTCGGCGGTCCGCACCGGTCGCGAACCTTCCGGCACCTTAGCGGCGAAGGCAGCAACGGATAGCGGTGGTGTTCCTTCTCCTCTGGGCGCCCGCCGATGGCCCCGCACGGAAGGCACCGACGGGCGCCGGCCCCTACTTGGACGCACGCTGGTAGGACGCGATCCCGTACTGCGAGGTAGCCATGACGAATTTCGCGCTCTACATCGAGAACCAGCACATCAAGGTGGCCTTCACTGGTGTGTCATCTGCCGACGCCAGAAACGGGATCGGCCTGGTCCTCCTGGACCTGGCCGACAAGGACAAGAAGCCAACGGTCGCTGCGGTGAGCGACATCGAATACCACGTCAGTTATGCCGTGACCGGCCCGGTCAACCGTGAACAGCAACGCAAGCTCGCCGAGCGGATCATCGAATTGGTCCCCGACATCACCGAAGCGGGAGGCTGACCCGCCCGGCCCTGTCGGGGCCGGCCCTGTCGGGGCCGGGCCGGGCGGGTCAGCCCGTCAGGTCTCACGGTTCAGGCCATGACGCCGGCGAGGGCAACCAGTGCGGAGCCGACGACAGCGAGGATGAAAGAGATCCGGACGCGGGCGTGCTTCGTCCAGGCGATCTCGCTCATGACGATGAGCTGGCGGGACAGGACGGGAAGCGGGTCCTTGGTCTTCAGGGCCTCGACAAGGTCGTCCGCCTTCCACTGCTTGAGGTGCCCGAAGAAAACGAAGTTCTCGGACCCTTCGGTGGGCATCGCGCGTCGGCGGATGTTCGGGGAGACGACGGCGATGGCGTACAGCGCCGCGACCGCGATGAAGGCCACCCCGGTCCAGAAGAACCCGTTGGTCCAGAACCCAGTGAGGTGCCGCAGCCGGTCGCCGGCGTTGAAGATGGCGCCGATCGCCACCAGCACCGCGGACTCCACGGTGAGCGCGAACGACGCCTTCGCGTCGACCTTGCCCGTCCAGTCGGCCAGCGCCGCATGTATCTTCCACGCCGTCTCCACCGCGACGGGATCGGAGGTCGTCACGAGACCACCCGTCCCCAGTTGGAGCGGTAGACCGTGCGCTGGACACCGTTGATGGTCTGGACGCTCTCCTGCCACATCGGCTTGCCGTCAGAAACCCTGCGGTCGGGCGACATGGTGTCGTAGACAGCCTTGGTGATGTACGTACGGCACTGCGGCGACTCCCGGATATCGCTGAGCTTGGCCGCAATGTTGGCGGCCTCGCCCACCGAGATGAGGTCGTTGTGCTCGCGGATGCCGGCCCGGGCCATGAAGACCTTCCCGGAGGCGATGCCGCTGACATGGCTGAGGACGAAACCCTTGGCGCCGAGCGAGGGCAGTCGGCGCTCCAGCGCGGGCCAGACGAAGGTGTCGGTGGCGTACTTGATCTCCATGGCGGCTTTCGCGGCCCGGGAGTTCTTGTTGTCCCCGATGAAGATGCCCATGACCCGGTCGCCATCGAAACTGCGGATGTGACCGTCGTGGTAGCGGATGATCCGGCAGGCGGTGCTGAGGAACGCGCGCATCACCTTCGCCGCAGTGCCCGGCTCGAAGTCGGTGACGAGCTGAGTGGAGCCCATCATGTCGGCGTAGAGGTAGACCGCGTCGAGGACCCTCGCGCCGTTCTTCAGGGCGATGTCGGTGGTCTTCGGAACAACGGTGCCGTTGGTTGTCTGCCAGTCGTGGCCGATAAGGTCCGTCAGATTCTGGTTGATCGTGTCTTTCAGTCCCACTGAGGGTGATGTCCTTCCGGGAGCGCAGATGGTGCGGCCCGGGACAGTGGCATGGAGCCGACATGGCATGACCAAACCACAATCTGTGGGACGTATATGACATACAACCACTACATGTAGGGCCCCGCGCAAGCGAATGGCCCAGATACGTTCGACGTGTGAGCTTCGCCGGCCACCAACCGCCTCGGGCACCTTCCCGGGATGGAGGAGGACGCAGGCTTCAGGGAGTGCGAAGGACCAAAGCGGCGCCGTACCGGGCAGGCGACCAGCGGACGTGGCCGACGCAGCCGAGCAGCAGGCGCCGCGAGTGGCTCACCCAACCCCACCCGGTCTGCGCGCAGACTCCCCGGACAGGAGAAGCGGCGCCCGGCCGATGGGCCAGGCTGCCTTCTCGCATCTGGGTCCTACTGGCCGCGGAGGCTGTTCTTGGGCACGACGGCCTGAGCCTCCACGCGGCAGCGCGGCCGGAGGAGGCCATCAGGTCGGTGCTGATCGCGTGGACTGCGGAATCTGTCCAATTGGACACATGGGTACTACAAAGGGCCCGCACTGCCGGCAGTTGCCGAAGTGCGGGCCCTTCTCACGTTGCAGCTGGGTCAGTCCGCGGTGCGCTTACCGCGTCGTGAAGCGCAGAGAAAGACCGGCCGCAGCAGCCTCCCGGGCCGCTCCCCCGAGGGCCAGGGCGCCAACAAGCTTCAGGCAGCCGAAGTAGCGCCAGTACCGGCCGGATCCGGGACGGAGCTGCTTGGCCAGCTCATCGGACCAAGGACCCCGCAGGTGACGCCACGTCGACGCTGTGAGCTGGGGACGGACGGTCAGTTGCAGGAGCAGCCCGGGTAGGCGCAGGAGCGACGTGCGAACGATCGCCGTGGTGAGTTCGAGGAGCACGGCTGCGACGACGGCCGCAACGAGGGCGGTACGCCAGCCCCAGATGTCTTCGCCGAGGACGGTGGCCTCGGGCAACCGGGCCTGCAGGTCGACAAGTGTGCTGTTCAGCGGGAAGGCCAGTGGTGTGTCCATACCTTCTCGACGGAGTGGCGGCCTGCGCCTTTCACCGGCAAGCGCGCAGGACGTCGTGACCACGGGCCCTGACTGTCACGGTGCAAGGAATCAGAGACCTGCCCCGTCAATCCATCGAGAGGTGGGATCCCCGCCGCTGTAAGAACTAGAAGAAGGGACACCCATGGCGAGGTCGGAAGAGGCCACGGGTCGCTGGTCGGCGCCGAGGAACGATGCGGAACAGGAGGAACTGGTGCGTGAGGTGATCGCTCGCCTGCGTCCGGCTCTCCGGCGGATGACAGGCGACTACCAGGCGGCCGACGCCATTGCGTACGAGGCCGGTTTTCGGTTGCTCAATCAGATCCGCAACAAGGGCGAGGACTTGCGCACGCCGATGGCGTGGGCGGCCACGGTGGCTCGGCGACTGGCACTCGACTACCTGCGCCGGGCACCGGTACGCCGCGAGCAGCCGGTGGATGTGCTTCCTGAGGGCAGCGGATACCCGGGGATGTCCGACAGTCCGGACACGTCCAACCCGGGTGCCCGAATGGAATATGACGAAATGTTGCAGTCGGTTCGGAAAGCCATCGGCGACGAACAGGACGCCAGGATTTGGGAGTTGCGAAAGATCTGGAAGCTGAGCGGAGCAGAGGTCGCGGTGGCGATCGGTGTCTCCGAAGCCACTGTGTCCCGCGCACTGAGCCGAGCTGCAGCCAAGGCCCCCACTGCTGAGGGGCTGCCCCGACCACGCTCGGGAATCTGAGGAAATTTGGGCCGGGTCTCGGGTCCACGGTCCGACCGACTTGGTCGGCCCGTGAGCCCGGGTCCGGGTCACAAGGGTGCCTCGGAAACCGAAGGATCGGGCTGGCCCAGCGGTTTTTCCATGGCGGGAACACGCGGGGTCGGCGAACGGGATATGGGAAAGGAATGATCATGGAGGGATGGAACGTGCAGATGCAGGCGTCGCTGCGTGAGGGAGACGAGATCGCCGTCGGGCCGGAGTGGGACGCACTGTGGGAGAGGTTGTCCGCCGCCGCCGACGAGCTGGGGTCGGACACCAACGAGATGGCCGGCGACGTGTCGATGTGGGACGTGCCCTGGTCCGCCACAGAGCTGGGAGCTTGAGGAGATGATCGAGATCGCTTCGGCGCGCAGCGTCGTCGTCGCACAACTTCTGATGCTCGTCGCAGGACTGCTTCAAGGACCAGCGTTGCTAGCGCTGATAGCTCTGGCCGTCATCACAAGTGCACGGTCAGGTGTACTCACACGACGGTGGCACCTGACTCGCAGCTCGGTTCAAGCCGCAATTTCAAGGCAGTTGCCAAGCTGACAGGGGAATGCTGCCCGCCGCAGACGGAAGCTGCGGTGGGCAGCAACCTCGATAGATCGGGCGCCGGTCGCAAGGCACCAGAAGGTCGTGGGTGGGCGACGCACCGGGGTGAGAGCGACATCCACACACCGGAACAGGTAATTTGCTCGCCATGACCACCTTGCCTCCCGCCGAGCAACGTGAAAAGTTGCTCGTCAATATCACTCCGCAACTGCGACGGCGCCTGAAGGTCCGGGCCGCCGAGTGCGGCCTGAACGTCCAGGACGCGGCCGAGCACGCCGTCAGCCGCTGGTACGAAGCACCTGCTCCCGAGCCGGTGGAAACCTCCGGCGCGAAGAGCTGGGGCGTGCTGCTCCCGGCCGGCGGGCCCGACAAGTTCGCGACCGCCTGCGCCGCCCGGGAGGTGACCAAGGTCCAGGGCTTCGCACAGGCCATAGAGCTGTGGCTCAGCGAGCACCCCTCGCCGGCGCGACCGCTGGTCGCGCAGCCCGTGCAGCGGATCCTGGTGGCCAACCAGAAGGGCGGTGTCGGTAAGACCTTCGTCGCCGGCGGGGTAGCGCAGGCCGCGGCGGAATCGGGCAAGCGGGTGCTGCTGGTCGACTACGACCCGCAGGGTCACCTGACGTCGCGCCTCGGCTTGGAGGGGCTGGAGGACGGCGAGGAGAGCCTGCTGACGCACATGCTGGGCCGCGGCCGGCGTGATCTGCGGGAGCTGCTGACCGCGCTGGACGAGGAGCGGTTCGGCGGGCGCCTGCATGTGCTGCCGGCGTGCGACGACGCGTTCCTGCTGGACGCCGAGCTCGCGGTGCTGCGGCACGGGCGCGACACGTGCCTGGAGCGGGCGCTGGAGTCGGTCGAGCAGGACTACGACCTGATCGTGCTGGACGGCCCGCCGAGCCTGGGCCTGGGCATGGACGTCGCGCTGAACTACGTGCGCCGGCGCGACGGCGAGCGCACCAACCGCTCCGGGGTTCTCATCCCGGTGTGGGCGGACCAGTCGAGCCACCGGGCCTACCGGATGCTGAACGCGCAGATCGAGACGCAGCTGCAGATCAACCGGGTGACGATCGACCAGCTCGGCTTGGTCGTCAACGCTTACGACTCCCGGCGCGGGATCACGGTGACCAAGAACTACGACCTGTGGATGGAGCGTGCTGAGAGGCCGGCTGTCCGGGCCACCTTCAAGGACCTGAAGGAGGGGCGGGAGTCTTCCGACTACTGCCGTCCTCTTCTGGACTACGCCCCCGACAGCGAGCTGTCCGAGACCATGCGCGATCTGGCCCTGGAGCTGACCACATGAGCGCACAGAGGCGCCCCGCCGACTTCCCGCAGCCCCAGGAGCGGAAGTCCGCGGTGAAGACCCGGGCTGAGCGGATGGCGGAGTTCGATCGCCGGCAGCAGGAGCAGGAGTCCCAGGAGCAGTCGAACACGACTGCAGTTGTGCCGGCGCAGGCGGCCGGAGCAGCGGATGTATCCCCCGCGCAGACGGTTCTCGCCCTGTTCGAGCAGGATCCAGAGAGCATCGGCGCGGCAGTCATCGGCACCGACCCCAGGGCGGCGGCGATCGTCGCGGCCCGTCTGGACGCCGGCGCGGCCGTGGCGGCCGTGGCGGCCGTCGGCGACGCGCTCCCCGACCCGTCGGAGCTGCCCGAGGTCGCCGAGGGCGACGACTCGGAGCTGACGTCGGTCCAGGCCGAGCTGCGGGCGCAGTGCGACGCAGCCATCGCGGCGGCACAGGGCGCGGCGGACGCCTCGGTGTGGACGATCGGCCGGGCTCTGGACGTGGTGGCCCGGCAGCGACTGCACCGCGGGACGCACCCGACGCTGGACGCGTATGTGCAGGACGTGGTCGGAAAGGCCTACCGGCAGACGAAGCGTTGGCGCGACGGGTGGCCGCTGGCCCAGGCGGCGGCCGCGATGTGTCCAATTGGACAGATCGCACCGAACGAGGGTCAGGTGCGCGAGCTGCTGACTGCCGAGGGCCGCTATGGCCGCCAGGTCGCCGCCGAGCTGTATGCCGCCGTTGTGGGCGAGGCAGACAAGCAGAAGGCGCGCGTGACCGCCTCCATGCTCGCCACCGCACGCGAGGCACTGCCCGCCTCCCTGCCCCGGGAGCACGCCCCCGCCCTGGAGCGCGCGGCGGTCAAGGCACTGCGCTCGCAACCGCCGGCGGCTGCGGCCAAGGCGTCCGCGCCGAAGGCGGGACGGCAACAGTCGGCCGAACCGACGCTGCCCTGGGACAGGCCGGTGGCGGTCCATGAGCTGCTGCGTGAGCACATGTCGGCTGACCACCGGGCCGAGCTGGCGGAACTGCTCATCGCCGACGTGTCCGACTGACGCCCCTTCGGGAGCCGGATCTGCCCCATTGGACAGATCCGGCCCACGGCCCCGCCACGATTCCCAATGTGTCCAATTGGACAGATCCGGCCGTCGGCGGGGGCAGAAGACGCGAAAGGCCCCGCTCCCCGGCCAGTGCCGGGTGCGGGGCCGTCGTTCGTTGCGGCTACTCGGCGGTGCGCTCGCCGCGCTTGATAGCGCGGACCGTGTTGGTTGCGAGGCGCAGTCGGTTGGCGAGGGGTTCGACGGGGACGCCTCTGAGGAGGGCGGCGCGGATGGCGCGGTCGCGCTGGGTCTTGTAGCGCTGGCGGATGCCAGCGCCGGCGAGGGTGTGTTGGATGGCGATGGCGGTCCAGGCGGCCGCGATGCCCTGCCAGTTGCGGGCGCGGTTGCGGAGGTTGGCGGCGGTGGGGTTCGTGGACATGGCGGTCTCCTCACCCGGGCCCGGTCGGGCCCTGGAGTGCACGGTGGGGCCGGGCGCAAGATCGGGCAAGACCGCCGTTTCGGCCACCCACCGGCGGCCCTGCGCCAGACAGAGCTGGATGCCGGGACCGAAACGCAGAAAAGGGCCTGCCCCTCCGGCTGAGTGCCGGGGAACAGGCCCTTCGTCGTACGGGGATCAGATGGACGGACGGACGGTGGCGGGGTCGAGGCCGATGGCGCGGGTGACGACGGGCAGGGCGGCGGTCCAGTCGCCGTCGAAGTGCACGGCCTTGTCGCAGACGTACGCGGCTGCGCCGAGCTTGAGGTTGGTGACCAGGATTTCCCCACGCCCCAGTACGCGCGCTCGGGATCGGGGTCGACGAAGGCCGGCAGGCCGGAGTACCAGGTGACCCAGTCGGCGACCTCCGGCAAGAAGACTCGCGGCCGGGCCGTGTAGACGAAAACGGCCCGGCGCCGGGCGAGAGCGCGCAGTGCGTCGATGGCGCCGGGTTGGGGCAGGCCGATGCGGCCGCCGAGCCAGGGGCCGGCCTGGGTGAGTTCCCTATAACGTCAGCGTGTCGAAGGGCCAGGGGCTCCCACGGTGGATTGCTGGTGGCACTCGCTGTTGCCCCCTGGGTCGGCCCGGCCCGGGTGCCCGCCTGGTGATCGATGAGCGCGGAAAGGGCCGTCAAGGCCCGGGTCCGGCGGCAGCCGCGATTTCGTGATCGGCGCGGTGAGGCCGGCCGACGGCCCTGCCAGCAGGGCCAAACCGAGTCCGGCCCGGGCGGCGTTAGCGGCCCGGATCAGCAGCCCGCCGGAGGCCCCGTGCCGTCCGGAAGGAAGAGCGCTGCGGGCCAAATTCGAAGAGAGGTCGTCGCGCGCGGGTAGCGGTGCCCTGGGGGACCGTCGGGGGCTGCGCTGCTTGTCTGTCGGCCAGGGCAGCACTGGTCAGGATCGAGGACGGGTTCCGGTGTCGGACGCGTGACCACGTCCAGGGTTTTCATCCTGCGAGGGCGAAGTAGCGGATCCAGAGGTAGAGGGCGGAGACGGCGATGGTGATGGCGGCGACGGGGGCGCCGTAGCGGGTGAAGGTCCAGAAGGTGATGGGGGTGCGGTTGCGCTCGGCGATGCCGAGGACGACGACGTTGGCGGAGGCGCCGATGGCGGTGGCGTTGCCGCCGAGGTCGGCGCCGAGCGCGAGGGCCCACCACAGCACGACCCCGTACGGCTCGCCGACGGTGTGGACGAGGTCGGCGGTGATGGGGGCCATGGTGGCGACGTAGGGGATGTTGTCGACGACCGCGGACAGCACCCCGGACGCGACGAGCAGGAGCATCACGGCGCCGAGCGGGTTGCCGCCGGTGGCGTCCGCGAGGGCTTTGGAGACGGTTTCGATGACACCGGTCTCGATGAGGGCGCCGACCATGATGAACAGTCCTGCGAAGAAGGCGAGGGTGGGCCATTCGACCTCGGCGAGGATGTCCTTGACCTCGACCTTCGAGATCGCCACCAGCAGGCCGGCGCCGAGGAGCGCGACCACCGAGGGTGCGTAGTGGACGACGGGGTGCAGGACGAAGCCGGCGATGACCAGGGTGAGGACGGCGAGGCCCTGGGCGAGGAGGCGGTGGTCGTGGATCGCCTCGCGTTCGTTGAGCTCCATGACCTCGGCGGCGCGGTCCTCGTCGTAGACGAAGAACCGGCGGAACATGAGCCGGCACATCACCAGCAGCACGCCGGTCAGGACAATGGCGAGCGGGGCGAGGTGGACGAGGAAGTCGTTGAAGTTCAGGCCGCCACGGCTGGCGATGATGATGTTCGGCGGGTCGCCGACCAGGGTCGCGATCCCGCCGATGTTGGAGGCGAGGACCTCGGCGATCAGGTACGGGGCGGCTTTGAGCTTGAGTCGCTGGCAGACCAGCAGGGTGACCGGGGCGACCAGCAGCACGGTGGTCACGTTGTCGAGCAGCGCGGAGGCGACCGCGGTGATCACCACGAGCATCGCCATGACGCGAAAGGGTTTGGCGCGGGCGCGCTTCACGGACCAGATGGCCAGGTACTCGAAGAGACCGGTGCGTTTGAGGACGCCGACGATCATCATCATGCCCATGAGCAGGAAGATGACGTTCCAGTCGATGCCGGAGTCGGTGGAGAAGAACGCGGACTCGTCGTCGGTGGCGCGGATGGCGAGCATGAGTGCGGCTCCGCCGAGGGCCGCGGCGACCCGGTGCACCCATTCGGTGATGATCAGGACGTAGGAGGCGGCGAAGACCGCCAGCGCCGCCCAGGCTTGCCAGTTGTTCACGCGTTCCCCAGGAGTCGGTGCAGCAGGTTGGAGGCGGTGATGACGCCGAGCAGCTCCCCGCCGCTCCCGCCGCGGCGGTCGGCGGGGCGTTCGACGACGGCGACGAGCGGGCTGCGGGTGCGGGCCATGAGGGCCGCGACCTCCACGGCGGTGTCGTCCGCGTCGGCGACGGCCGGCGCGGGCGTGTCCTTCGGGAGGCACTCGCGCACTCGTACCCCCGTCAGTTCGTCGCAGAGCCGGTCGGCGTGGGCCTCGTCGATGACCGCCGCGAGGGAGGGGTCCTCGATGATGTAGCCGGGGACCAGCAGGCGCACGAGCTGGGAGGCGGGCAGGATCGCGACCGGCGTGGCCGGGCCGTCGACGACCAGGATGCCGGGCAGGCGGTGTTCGGCAAGGAGGCGGGCGGCGTCCAGGGCCTGGTCGTCCAGACTCACGGTGGGGAACGGTTCGGCGAGGTCGCGTGCGCGCATCGTCAGATCTCCTTCGTCGCGGGGACGTGGGTGTCGGCGGCCCGTCGGGCCGGAACGGAGTCGGCCGGTCGGGCCGGCGTCGGTGCGGGGGTGTCGGGCCGGGCGCTCTCATCCTGGTCGTCGGGGATGGGCACCAGGTCCTCGACGCGAAACAGCCGGGCGACGGGCACGTCGGAGCTGGAGTGCAGGGCGATGGAGAAGGCGATGCACACCGCGATCAGCGTGTACGCCTGCTCGCCCTCGGGGATGCCGGCCTGCAAAACCAGCAGCCCGTACACCACGGACGCGAAGCCCTTCGGCCCGAACCACGCGGCGACCAGCTGCTCGCGCCGGTCGATGCGGGAACGAAGGAGGGAGATCAGCAGGGAGGCGGGGCGGATCAGGACGATCGCCAGGACCACCGCGACGTACCCGCCGATGGACAGGTCACCGAACAGGCGTGGGGTGAGCAGGGCGCCGAAGACCAGCAGGGCGGCGAACTTGCTCAGCTCGGCCAGGGCTTCACCGAGCGGCTCGAACGCTGCCTTGGACTCGGGTGAGACGGAGGCGAGGACGGCGCCGGCGGAGAACGCGGCGAGGTAGGGGTTCGCGCCGGTGAGGTGGCAGGCGGCGTAGAGGATGACGCCGGTCGCGAGCGGCAGCAGCGGCTGCAGCTTCGCCTCCGCGCCGAGCAGCGGCACCCGCACCAGCAGATTCACCAGCAGCGGCAGCACCACACCGAGGGCCAGGCCGCCGAGCAGCTCCAGGCCGATCACGCCGAGGGAGGACTCCGCGGTGGGCGAGGTGGGGCCGGCGGCGGCGATCAGCACCAGCACCACCGGCAGCGCGAGCCCGTCGTTGAGACCCGACTCCACGTTCAGCAACTGCCGCAGCCGGGCCGGGACCTCCTTGCGGCCGACGATCGCCGAGGCGAACACCGGATCCGTCGGCGCGAGGACCGCGCCGACCAACAGCGACGTCGTCCAGTTCAGCCCGACCAGGAAATGCGTCACCACGGCCATACCGGCGAACGCCAGCGGCATGCCCAGACCGAGCGCCCGGGCGGGGCTGCGCCAGGCGCCGCGCAGCGCGGGGAAGGAGACGTGCATGCCGTCGGTGAACAGGACCGTGAACAGCGCGAGGTCCGCGGTCATGACCACGATCGGGTCGTCCGGGGCGATGTGGATCAGCCCGAGGAAGCCGTCGCTGACCAGTGCGCCCGCCAGCAGGAACAGCAGCGAGGTCGACAGGACGGTACGGGCGGCGAGCCCGGAGACGAGGACCGCGACGAGTAGCGCGGCCCCGAAAACAGCGATGAGCACCATACGAGCCCCCTGGCGAAGAAGAGATGTGTCCCTTGTTCGCCGACCAGGCTTCCCGGCACTCCACGGCAGACTTTATACGACTTTTACGGTTCCCTGACGGGCTTTTGACGGCCTGCCGAGTGTCGCGGCATGCGGCCTCGCACCCGGAGGCGTCAGGGGGCTTCGTCGCTGTAGTCGAGGGCACGATCCAGCCCAAGACCCCGTAGCGCGGCCCGTGTACCCGGGTCAGCGCGATGGACGGTGAGTGCCACCCCGTGCGCGCGGGCCATGACCGTGAGGGGAAGAAAGAGGGCGGCGACGGACGACGGCGGCATCGACCGGGCGTGGGCGAGGTCGATGTGTGCCTCGCGCGGGCCGGTGGCCAGCACGTGCGCCAGGGCCCGCGCGACGCGCTGTCCGTCCTTCTCGCCGACCGGACCGCGCAGGGCCACCACCACGCTTCCGGGGTCGGCACGTCGCATGTCCACCGCCCGCACGGGGCCGCGCGTCAGCAGCCAGCTGGTCCAGGCTCGATCGGGCATGGCGTCCCTCTTCGCGGTCAGCGGCTCACGGGGCGGCCGGGGGACCCCCGCGCCCTGGGAGGGCACGACGGGCGAAACTGTCCTCCAAATCTCATCATGCTGACTCGACAGGGAACATCAGGGTCTCGTCGAAGTCCACGCCTACCGTGTGGCTGCTCGGACTGTCGGGGCTGGGAGCGATGACGCGGTGCATCCGGTCCTCCGTCAGGTCGGGGCTACTGCAGGAAGCTGAGCCGGTGGGTGGCGCCGTGCTCTCGGTGGCGGTGATCGGCCGGTGGCCGCGCCGCTCGCCAGGGCGCCCCGCCTGCCCGGCCGGGTGCCGGGGGCGGGGCGCGTGCTGGTGGGCGGTGTGAATGCCCGGAGAGGTCAGGTCAGGATCATCAGGAGCAGGACGGTGATGGCGGCGACCAGGACGGTCACGGACGGCGACCCTACCGGCGGGCGGCCGGGGTGATCTGCAGCGGGTCCTCGCTGCTCCGGCAGCCGCATCCGCCCTGGCCGCAGGCCTTCGTACCGCAGCCGCGCTCGGCCCGGCGCCGGCCCAGCCACCACGTGCCCGCGGCGAGCACGGCCAGGACGGCGGCGATCGCGGGCAGCCAGCCCACCACCGCCCCGGCCCCGGCGCCGACGACGCCGGCGGTGACCAGGACGGGCAGCGCGCAGCAGGCCACGCACGCCAGGGCGGCCAGTGCGCCCAGGGTCTTGGGGGTGCGGGGGACGGGCTGGTCAGTAGCAGGGTCCGGCATGACGATTCTCCTCGGCGAGGTCGGTGAACGGGATGGGGCAGCAGGTGCTGGTGGCGCACAGGGTCAGGTCGTCGCAGCCGGCCGCGACGGCGGTGGTGAGGGCTTTGCGGATGGTGGTGAGGTCGGCGATCTTGGCGTCGACCTCGGCGAGCTTGTCCCGGGCCCGCTCCTGCAGGCCCGGGACGGGGCGGCCGTGGCGGTGGCGGCCGCTCTCCAGCAGCTCGGCGACCTCCTCCAGCGAGAACCCCAGGCGCTGGGCGGCCTTGATCACCCGCAGCGCGGTGACCGCGTCCTCGTCGTAGAGGCGGTGGCCGCCCGGGGAGCGGTCCGGCTCGGGCAGCAGGCCGCGCCGCTCGTAGTAGCGCAGCGTCTGGGGGTTCACCCCGGCCGCCTGCGCGACCTGCCCGGAGCGCAGGCCCTCGGTGCTCACGGCCGGCCGCTCTCGGCCCGTACCTGGAGGGCGTCCAGCACCTTCTCGTGCGCCGGGTCGACCTCGACGTCCAGGCGCACGTCCCCGCCTGCGGCCGAGGTGACGGTGAAGGTGAAGAACGAGCAGCAGCCGCTCTCCCGGGCTGCCAGGTCGCGCACCCTCGCCTCGATGTCCTCGCCGCCGGCGAGGACCAGGTGCAGCCGCAGCCGGCCCGGCCGGGTCGACGCGGTCAGGCGCTCGGCGAACAGCTCGTCCCACTCGGCCACCCGCAGCGGCTGCTGCTCGGTGGGCAGGGTGCACGAGGCGGGCACCCAGGTCAGGCCGGTCATGGCGTCCTCCGATCCGCCCCCGCGCCGTGCGGGCGGGCGGGGACGTCTCCGACGGTAAACCTGTACCCGGGTACCGAATACAAGCCCGCCCCCACCGGCGGCCGGCAGGCCCAGGGGCCGGCACCGGGCGCGGCGCCGGGCAAGGCGTTCCGGCGACGGGGCGGGCACCGGTGCTCAGCGTGGGCCGGGAAGGGCCCGGAATCTCCGGGCCAGGCACAGCACCGCCCACCCGACCAACAGGCCACGCAGGCCGCGAGCAGCGCAATCAGGGGTGGCTGCTGCTTCGCGGGGAAGGATGGTTGGTGTGCGGATGCAGTGGATGTACCAGCTCCGGGACCGCCCGGGCGCCGAAGACGTCGACCTCCCGGACCAGGAGGGAGGCCGGCCCCGGCAGACCCTGGCCCGCCAACGCGAAGGAGCCGACGGCCTGGTCGACAGCTACATCCTGCAGAGAGTCGACGCGCAGCTGCACACCGCCGTCTACGGCTGGGTACTGAGCAGCGAGCCCGACCCGGTGTCGCACTACCTGCTGGAATTCCTCACCGAGGACCGCCCCCAACAGAACCCCTGGTAAGCCGCCCCCACCGCCCCAGGACTCCCCCAGCAGCCCCGGGCGCAGCCCTGGCAGGTCGGCCCGGGCGTGGGGCCGCGGGGCGCTGCCCCACCCCACCCACCCGCGCGGCCGCCACCAGGCGGACGCAGAAGAGAAGCCCAGCGCGCCCGACACCGACCAGCCCCAACCCACCCGCTCACTCGCTCCCACGCCAGGCCCAGGGGGCACGGACGGGAGCCGGCGCCGAGCGTGGCGGTGCCCGCCGGGTGATGGCCCGAAGGGTCCCGGCGGGCACCTGCACCGACGCTGTCGCCCGGTCCGCCGAACAGGCAGGCCCGCCCGCCGGCCTCGGTGCGTGGGACGGCCGGTTGGTCGAGCGAGAGGCGGGAAGGGTGGTTGGTATGCAGACGCAGTGGGTGCACCAGTTCCGGGACCGCCCGGACACCAAGGACGTAGAGGCCCTGGTGCCGGTCGAGGAGTTGGACCGTCCCCGGCAGGTCGTGGCCCGGGAGCGCGAAGGGGCCGGCGGCCTGGTCGACGGGTACGTCCCGCAGAGCCTCGACGGACGCTCGCGCACCGCCGTCTACACCTGGGTACGGGCCGGCGACCCGGACTCGGTGACGCAGTACCTGCTCGACCTCCTGGCCGAGGTCTGCCCGCACGAGCGGGCCCAGTAGGCCCACCAGAGCCGCCCGGCGGGTGGCACGACGAAGGCCGGTCCTGGAGGCCGCCCGGGGCCGCTGGCGGGTCAGGTGCGCTGGGGCCAGCCGTCGGGCCGGGGACGGCGGCGGCGTCGGAGAACGCGCCCCGCTCGCACAGCTGATATCGGAAGGGGGCACCGCCCCGGTCGGCCCGGCAACGTCGTGACTCCAGCTCCCACGCACCTCACGCGAGCACCGCGGGCCACGGCCTTCTGCCGCTGGACGTCTTCCGACCCTCAAAAGGTGCGTGAAGTGTACAGTTCCGTCATGAGCGATACTCTGCCGATCACCGAGGCCAGGGCGAAGTTCGGCACCCTGGTCCGCCGGGCCTCCCACGGCCGCGAGCGCATCACCATCACGGACCACGGCCAGCCGGCCGCCGTGCTCATCAACCCCCAGGAGCTGGCCGACCTGGAGGACGCACTGGCCCTCGCCCAGTACCGGGCCCGCCAGACCGCCGGCACCACGGCCACCACGGCCAACGACGACGTGCGGGCGCTGCTGGGCCTGGAGCGCGGGTGACCTACGAGATCGTCTGGGACGAGCACGCGATCAACGCGGCCGCCCGGTTCCTCAAGGACGACGCGGACGGCCTGCGGCTGGTGATGGACGCCGTCGACCTGCTCGGCATCGACCCACGCCCGGCCGGCTCCGCCGAGTACGGCTCCCCCGACCTGCGCCGCATGCACGTCGGCCGCTACCGCGTCATGTACGAGATCACCGAGACCACCGTCACCGTCGTCGTCATCCACCTCGGCCGCACCACCTGACCGACTGCCCGGGACGGCACGCAGCTCGGCGCCGACAGGCAGCGGCCCCGGGGAGAAAGCTCTCCGGAGCCGCACCCTTGCGCCGGGATACGTGGCCGGGCATCTGGGCGGCGCCGGGGTCGCCCGGTCCCTTGTCCCAGGCGTCGACCATGTCGTCCCAGGCGCCGCGGACGTTGATCGCCCGGTGGGAGATGTCGCGGCAGCGGGACTCCAGGACGCCGGCCTGGTCGACCGGGTAGATGCCATGCGAAATGGTCTTGGGGGGATCCGGGCAATGCCTACTGGATGCTCCAGCGGTGCGGATGTTCCGGCCTGGCGGGGCAGGTGAAGACGTTCAGCGGCCCGTGCCGGCCGAAGGCAAGGTGGGCAGGGCAGGGGTCCCGCTGGTGTTCGGGGAGGCGACCATCCTCGACCGGCTTCCAGCTGGTGCTGCCACCGTCCCATTCGCGGCTGTCCAAGGTCATCAGCAAGGCCATGGGCGTGGCGCATGCCGCGCAGGTCATGGCGTGCGGGTCGGTGCTGTGCCAGGAGGGGAAGCCGCCGACGCGGTAGCCGGGCGGCATCGACAGGTCGTGCTGGTAGGTGAGCACGTAGGCGTCCGGGTCCTTGTCCGCGTTCCGCTCCTGCTTCTCCTCCCAGGCGTCGATCCTGGACCGGAGGCGAGCGGGCAGCGTCCCGACGTAGGGATAGGTGGTCACCTGCTCGGGGTGCAGCACGCACGGCTCGGGGACCGCGCCCTCGAAGCCGACCAGCAGCGGCTCCGGTGCGGCGCGCAGTGGCTCGCCGACCTCCTCGGACCGACGCCGGACCAGATGCAAGGCGAGGCCGAAACCGCTCGGGGCGTGGGCCTCGAACGGGCACCAGAGCACTTGCAGCAGGTCGCAGCCGTCCGGACCGGCCGGCAGGCCCGGCACGTCCCGCCGGTACAGCTGAACCAGGCCGATCAGCGGAACCGGATCGGTGTCCGCGAGGTCTGGCCGGCGGTGCTTTCGCTCCAACTCCTTGAGGATGGCCCGTTCCTCGTCCGTCGGCCCCGGGGCCACGTCGCGGGCCCACGCCCGTGCGAGCAACTGCCGCCGACGGCGGATGTCCGCGATCCGGTAGCCGCGGCCTCGTCGGTGGGACTCGGTGCACACCGGCCACGGTTCGTCCACGGGCCAGAGCAGCGGGCCGCCGACCGAGCTGACCGAGGCGTCCGGGCTCCCGGCCCGCGGGTGCAGCCGGGTCGTCACGCCACGGTAGTCAGCCAACTTCGGGAAGAGCTCTTCGGCGTCCAGCGGTCGGGGCGGCGTAGTCCTGGTCATGGCCGTGACCATAGATCACCGCGCCGACCCAGCCTCGGCGAGGACTGTCGAAGCCGCCCGGCCGCCGGCAGGCCCGGACGACCGCACGGCAGGGCCTGGAGGACCCGGTCCGGTCCCCGGCCGCTGGCCAGCCGAGCGCAGCGCGGCTGGCCGAGCTGAACGCCCCGGAGCCGCAGAATCTCCCGCCTGCGGGGTGGAGCTCACCGTCCCTGGCAGGAAGACCTCCGGCCCGGGCACGGCCTACGGACCGGCAGCCGGGCCGCCCGTTCCGAGGGCGCGGCCGGCACCTGCCGGAGGCCACCACCAACCAGCAGCCCCCGGCACCTGCCGGACGCCACCACCAACCAGCAGCCCCCGGCAGGGCCAAAGCCCGACCGACCGAACCGACCACCACCGGGAAAGGACCAGAAGCAGGGGTTGTCGGCATTTCCGTCGCCCGGAAAACGGGCTCTGAGCTGCGGAAACGGCGATGCCGTCACGAGGGGGCTGGGGTACCTACGGTGGTACCTGCGGTGGCACCTACGGGACTACCTGCGGTGGTGTCTGCGGTGGTAGCTACGTGGAACGCCTCACCGGCCGGCCCGGGGCGCGGCCGCCGCGGGCAGGTGGCGCCGTGGCGGCCGCCCGCCGGCTGATGGCCCGAGGTGTGCGTCTCAGGTGCCGGCGGGCGCCGCCGGGGGCCCTGCCGGTGTGGCCGAAGGGGCCGGGGAGCGGCTGCGCGTGGGGAAGAACGGTCGGTATGCGACGGCAGCGGGTGTACCCGCTCCGGGACTGCCTGGGCGCCGAGGGCGTCGAGGTCCTGGCCGAGGAAGTGGGCCGGCAACCTGGCCGCCGGACACCCTATGCCCACAGGATCTCCCGCCGCGTGGAGGGAAGATCCCCCAACCCCGCACGGAAGACGTGCGGCCTCGCGCCCCCGGCATCCCGCTTCGCGCCTCACCAGCGGCACTCGGGGGAATAGCGGGGGCGCAAGTAGGGCAAAGGGGGCTGCATGCAGCAGCGATGGGTGTACAAACTCCGGGACTGCCCGGACCGTGAGGACGTCGAAACCCTCTCCAAGCAGACGGGCCGGCCCCGACATGTCCTCGCCCGCCGGCGCAAGGACGGCGACGGCCTGGCGGACGGCTACGTCCTGCAGTGGATCGACGCACAGGTGCACACCGCCGTCTACAGCTGGATACAGAGCGGCGATCCGCAGCAGGTCACGGACGACCTGCTGCAGTTCCTCACCGAGGCCTGCCCCGACGGCGGCACGCGGTGAGCACCGTCACCCAGCACGGACGGTGCCGCGCCCAGACACCCCACGGATCGGACCATCGCCCATCAGGGCAACCCACCGGACCACGCCGCCCCCCACTCCACCCGTGGGCCGCCCACCCCGGGGGAAGACGACCGCCAGACAGGGAGCGCCCTGCGCCCCACTGGAGGACCGCTTCGCGGATGCGCTACTGGCCCTGAGCTGCGGAGGCGGCGACGCCGTCATGAGGGGGCCGTGGTGCCTGCGGTGGGTACCTACGTGGAACGCCTCACCGGCCCTCTGGTGGCCCTCCCCCGGTCTCACGGGCGTGGCGGGGGCCCGCCGGCTGATGGCCCGAGGTGTGCGTCTCAGGTGCTGGCGGGCGCCCGCCCAAGACGGTACCGGCCGCCGGGCCCTGGGCACCCGGCGGCGCGACGGCCGGCCGGGGCACCCGGCCCGCTCTCTGCGGTAATTCGGCCGAGTGGGCCGGAGTTGGCCGCGGCGGGGGGAAGAATGGTTGGCATGCCAACGCAGTGGGTGCACCAGCTTCGGGACTGCCCGGACGCCGAGGACGTCGAGGTCCTGGCCGAGGAGGAGGGCCGGCCCCGGCAGATCCTGGCCCGCGAACGCCCGGGCGCCGGCGGCCTGGTGGACGGGTACGTCCTGCAGAGGGTCGACGCGCAGCTGCGCACGGCCGTCTACACGTGGGTGCGGGCCGGCGAGGCGGAGCAGGTGACGGAGTACCTGTTGGACCTGCTGGCCGAGGTCTGCCCCGTGGAGCGGGCCCGGTGAGCGGCGGTGGTGTGGCGGGTCGCTGTGCGGCTGGGTGGGGTGTGTGTCCGGTGTGCGGGCCGACGTTGAGGTCCAGCGGGTCGGTGACGTGGTGCCAGGAGTGCGGGCAGCGGTGGGAGGAGGACATCCTCGGGCAGGACTGCCGACTTCCTGTCGCCGGGCGCCTGACCCAGTTCACGGGTGATCCCGGCGTCGAACTCTGCCTGCCGCACGGGCGCGCCGCGGCTGTCCTCGTCGACGCCGCCGTTTTCGTCGTCACCTGAGCAGACGGCCCCGGCGACACTTTGTCTACCCTTGCTAGACAAAGTGCGTCTAGTAGCATTAGACATGAGTGGTGAAGAACGGTTTATCAAGAAGCTTCGGGCGATCGCCAAGGAGAAGGGGGCGACCCTGGACCTGGTGCGGCACGGGTCCAACCATGATCTGTACGAGATCGGCGAGGTGCGGCTGATCGTGCCCCGGCATGCCGAGGTCAACGAGATCACCGCGAACAGCATCATCAAGGAGGCGGAGCAGGCATGACGACCACCTACCAGGCCACCGCGCGGCGCTCGGGCACGTGGTGGGCCGTCGAGGTCCCCGACGTCCCCGGTGCCCACACTCAGGGCCGCAACCTCAAGGAGGCCGAGCAGATGGCCCGTGAGGCCGTCGCCCTGCTGCTGGACGTCGAGGAGGACCAGGTGCTCATCGACCTGCGCCCGGAACTCCCGCGGGCGACCACCGACATACTGGCCGACTTCCAGGCCCGCCGCACGGCCCGCGAGGATGCGGAGGCAGCCGAGCGCACCGCCCAGGAGGCCGCCGCCCGGGCCCTGAAGGCCGCCGGCCTGTCGGTGCGCGACGCCGGCGCCGTCCTGGGCATCTCCCACCAGCGGATCGCCCAGCTCGCCCCCGAGACCAGGCCCGCGAGCCCTGGGAAGACCCGGAAGACCGTGACGGCGGCCACCAAGTCCAAGACCCACGCCAACGAGACTCCGGGCTCCGGCCGCTCTGTCACCGGCGGGCGGGCCACCGCGGGAACGAAGACCGCCCGCACCAAGGCCGGCGCCAGGCGCAAGCCCCAGGACGCCTGACTCCTACACCACCTCCGGCCCCGGATCGCGCCAGCGGCCCGGGGCCGCTGTGCTGTGCTGCGCGGCCGGGCAGTCGCTCTGAGGTTGTCTCAGGCCTGCGGGACCCGGCTACGGACCGAGCGCAGCGCGCCAGCGGCGGCACCCGGACGCCGTTCTCCGGCCAGCTGGCTTTGTTCACGAGATCGATCTTCGTGAGCAAAGCCAGCCCGGGGGTGCGCAGAATCCGTTCCTGTCGTCCGTGCCGCTCCCACAGCTCCCGGGTCGCCCGCGGGACCTGTACGGCACCCCGCACCGGGCTGCAGGGCCCACTGCGCGGCGACTGCGGACTGGCGCCCAGCTCCCGCCCCGCCTCTGGCCTGGCCTGGCGCGCCGCAGCCACTTCGCCCGGACGCCGCAAGTACCGTATGGCCTCGAACCATTCGTTGCGCAGAACGGAGAATCGGTGACCAGTACGCTTCGGGCGGCCGGGCAGTCCGCCCCCGGCCCCGGTGATGGGGATGCGGTGAGGGCGGTCTACTTCCCGCTCTCCCCGCCCACGAGCCGCAGCGATCGCGACCGACAGGCCCTGAGGGGCTGGATCGAGGCCGTGGCGGCCGATCCGGGCGCCGACGGGCAGAGCGCCGACGCTGGGTCTGGGCCCGGCGCCGCGGTGGCCGCCGCCGACCGCAGAATCCGCCGGCTCACCGCGGCCGCGGCCACTGTCCTCACGGCTGCCACCGCGCGGCAATGGGCGGCCGACCAGCTCGGCGACAGCGGCGCCTCGGCGCAGCTGCTCGCCACCAGCCGCTCGGAGGTGAGCGGCTTCGTCGACGCACTGCTGGCCTCGCCGCCGACTTGTGAGCCGGTGGTGGCGCCGCCGTCGGGCCACTGGCTCGTGGTGGGCGGCGTGCTGGTGTGGGTCCCGAGGGTTGGCGCACCGCCCCCGCCGCCGCTCCAGGATCTCGGGGCGGAGCTTTCAGCACGCGAACTCGCCGCTGTCGGTGTCCAGTTCCGTGCCGTCGCCGAGACGCTGGCGGCAGGGCCGCTTCGCGAGCACCTCGCCGCCACGGCCGACCGGCTGGCGGAGGCGGATGCTTCCCGAGCCGACGAGGACCAGCCCGGGTTCGACGTGCCCGACGTGACCGGGTTCACCGAGGAGGAGGCCGTCACCGCGCTCAGCAACGAGGGGTACGTGCCGTACGTCATCCAGGAGTACGACAAGAACGTCACGTACGGACACGTCATCTTCCAGAGGCCGCGCGGCGGTCCGCAGGCCGACCTGGTGACGGTGGTGCGCGTCTGGGTCAGCCTCGGCAGCCCGCCGCCCCCGGTGCCCTTCCATCCCGACCCTGACGTCATCATCAAGCCCTGACGTCAACATGCGTTCAGCTTCGAGGGCGGGATGCGAGTCCGTGCTCGAAGCTGAACGCAACGGTGTTGACTGTAGGGTCTCGCGGCCCGCTGCATAGGCCGACGCTGTGACCTGGGATGTCTCACCGCTGCACATTCGGCTCGGCCTGACCGAGTCTCAGCAACCACTGCGCTTCCTCGGCTGGTGGCTCCAGACGGAGGTCGCTGACCTGCGAATCTCGCTCCGGTGCAGCTGATATGCAGAGATCGCTGAGATTATGCAGCGGGCCGCGAGACCCTACATTGACGTCAGGCGGCGAAGCCGATGTGGGTGACGTAGGAGTAGGCGTCATAGTCGGAGCCCAGGTCGGTGATGACCTCGTCCCAGATCACGTCGAGCATCTCGGCGGCGCCAGGGTCGTTGGGGCCCTTGTCCCAGGCGTCGACCATGTCGTCCCAGGCCCCGCGGACGTTGATCGCCCGGTGCGAGATGTCGCGGCGGCGCTTCTCGTCGACGCCGGCCTGGTCGACCGGGTAGATCTCCACCCGGGTGCCGGCGCCGTTGTTGTTCAGCCGGCGCTTCAGGTCGGTGACGACGTTGTGCCGCCGCAGCACCCAGTAGGCGGCGTCCAGCATGTCCCGGTTGGCCGCGTTCGGCTTCTGCTTCCCCGCGACCCAGGCTTTCACGGTGCGCGGGGTCGCGGTGATTCCCGCGCGGGCCATCGCCTCGTACCCGGCCTGGCTGCGGGTGAGATAGCGAAGACGCGCATTCAGGCCGCGCTTGGACGTCACCGGCGACGCGACACCGGTCACCAATTCGTCCAGCCCCCGCGCGATGGCGAGCCAGCCGGGAATTCCGCTCGCACCGTATCGCCCGAAATCTGCCCAGCGTCCGGCCATTACTTACCGCCCCCGATGGTGTAGGTGTCCTTCAGTTTCACTTCGGTGACCTTCCGGCCCTCCGGAAAAACACTGCGCCAGTCACCGACAAGGTGGAGTTCGTCGGTGCCCATCATCTGCACGAGGGTGAGTCCGGCGTCGTGGGCCTTCTTTCCCTTCCACCACAGATTCGCGAACGCCTGCGCCCGGATAATGTGCATCCAGTCCGGCCTCTTCATTTTATGATTCGCGGTGGAAAGGCCGATCGTGGACACGAACTTCGAATACATCGCCTTCACGTACTCCAGCGTCACCGCGTCGTGCTCGGCGATGGCGGTGTCGCGGGCGGAGCCGAGGGCCTGGCGGAAGTTCTCCAGGATGTTCTCCGTCGAGTAGGCCGTCCACGCCTCGTGGATGACCGGCGCCTCACACAGGCCGAACTTCGGGCCGGCCAGGCGCTGGAGCATCCGCATCGTGGAGCTGGTGAGCCACAGCGGACCAGCCTCGTCCCTGCTCCCGAGGGGGTTGGGCAGGTCCGGGTGCTCCCAGGCCGGCGGGGTGACGAGGTAGAGGCCGGCCTGCTTCGGGTCCCACACGCCGCTCGTGTTGTGCGACAGCTTGCCGATCGGCAGGTGCGACTTGAGGGCGGAGAGGTAGGCGCCGTTCATGTCGAGCGCGGAAACCGTCAATTCCGTCTCGGCGCTTTTGATGAGCGCGCTGTTCTTCCATTTCGGGCGCGCTTCCCACACCTGATCCGCCGACGCCTTCGATGCTTTCTTGAGGATGTCCGGCAGCGGCGGGTGATCCGTGTGCTCGTAGCGCGCGCCGACCCGGGAAACGGCGAGCAGCGCCATCGCGTCCGGGATCGCCTTCTTCACCAGGGCGGCGGTGGCGGCGTCCACGTCGCCGCCGTGCCGGGCCAGCTCCCGCTCGACCGGGCGCCGGATCAGGTCCAGCAGCTCCGCCAGCGACGCCGGCTCCGTACGGACCGGGGCGCCGGCTGCGGCGGGCGCCAGCGTGGCCGGGTGGGGCGCAGCGGCGGGTTCCTGCTCGGCGGCCGGGGTCGGTGCGGGGGCTTCGGCGGGTTCCGAGGGGGCCGGGGCGGGCGTGGTGGTGGCAGGGGCGGGTGGTTGGCCGAGGGCGGCGTGGACGGCCTGCTGGGCGGCGTCGGCGAGGCCTGCGGGCTCCACCGAGGCCGCGGGTGCCGGAGCGGGGGTGCACCAGCCGCCGGCGTGCAGCGGGCGGCCGCCGGCCCGGTACGGGGTCGGGCGGGCGCAGCGTGCGCACGGGGCGGGGTCGGTGAGGAGCAGCTCGCCGTCCGGGCCGCGGTCGAGGTCGACGGCGACGGCCAGGGGAAGGGGCTCGGCGGGGGTGGGCGTCAGGTGCTCGCTGGCGGGGACCGTGTCCTGCTCGGCGGCCGGTCCCGGGGCAGCCGGCTGCGTGGTGACGTCGGTTCGCCGGCCGGGGCGTACCCAGCTGTCCGGGACGGGGGTGAGGGGCGAGTACGGCTCGGTGCGGGTGCTTCGGCGCGGCGCCGGGCCGGCGCGTCCCGGGGCCGGCCGGGGGGCCTGGGTGGGCGTCGGGCCGGCTGTCGCGGCCGGGGCCGGGGCCGGGGCCGGGGCGAAGGTGGCGGGCAGGGGCGCGGCGGCGGCCGGGGCGGGCCGGTGGCGGGTGCTGTAGGCCTCGGTGGCGCGGGTGGGGCCGGCCAGCAGGTCGAGGACGGCCAGGCCCCAGTGCGCGGCCAGGGCGTCGACGTCGTCCAGCGTCCACACGGTGGCGCCGGACTGACGACGGGAGACCTTCTCCTGGGTCAGGCCGATTCCGGCCGCGAGCTGGCCCTGGGTCTCCTCGGTGACCTGGCGCAGTGCCGCGACGGTGATGCGCAGCGTTTGCAGCGTGCTCAGTGACATGGCCTCAGTCTACCCTCCCTCATGCATATTTCCAATAGGGAATGCGAAATATGACTATCTTGAGCCGTGTCGGTCGGCCTGGATCAGCACCGGATGGCTTCAGCCTGGTGGTGTGGCGCAACGCCGGGCGGCCGGTGCGGCGCGGGCTCACACTGGCACCATGACCACCTACACCGGGGATGCCACCGTGTCGGCCGGTGGATCGCCATACCGCTGCCACGCCGACCTGAGCCGCTGGACGGAACCTGTCCCCGCGAGGCCGTTCGCCCGCCCCGACGAGCAGGTCGAGGGCCAGGCGCGGTGGGCCGGCACCATCGTCCTGCAGGACGCGGACGCCACCCTGGCCGTCCGGCACGGCGACGACCGACAGCTGACCGTCAAGGGCCCCGCCGCGGCATTCCTCGTGACCGGCTGGAGCCCCGGCTCCACCGAACTGCGGATCCGCGGCAACGGCCACGAGCTGCCGTTCTAGGCGTACCCCTCCGGTTCCCTGCAGCCATCGCGACCGCCCGGCCCGAACACGCCTGAGGGCCGCCGAAACGGCCCACCGGCCCGTCTTGGTACGCCAGCGGCACACCGTGGCCAGCCAGGTGCTGCTGGCGTGGCAGCAGCACTATCCGCCTTCCCCTGGCTGCCCGTCGTCGCCGACACCGGGAAGCGAGCGGGACGGCAGCGGCTGAGCCGTCAGGCCTGAACGGTGAAGGCTGGCTGGTAGCCCTCGTCTACCTTGATGTCCTCGTACACCACGGTCTGGCACAGTCGGTTCCACCGGTGGCCGAGGAGCAGCGCCATCCCTCGTGGAGTGGCAAGGAAGAGGTGGAGGCGCCGCACGGGGCGGGTCTGGCGGCGGAGGTGGTCACGGATTCCGATGGTCAGGGCGTTGGCGGCCGAGCCGTCGGGGATCGACTTGTCCTTGGCTCCGCCGCTGGGCGGGGCGTAGACGAGGAGTTTGGAGACGGGCAGGTTCTGGTCGCGTAGGTAGTCCAGTACGTCGTCGGTCGGGTCCATGGCGACGGCTATGGCCACCGCGAGCTCGTCGCCCTGGTCGATCCGGTGCTCGGTGACGTCGGGGATCAGGGCGGTGTCGTACGGGTCGGTGCTGGACCATAGCTGGGGGCCCTGGACGATGGCGAGGTCGGTGCCGGTGACCATGCGGAAGGTGGTGCCGACCAGGAAGGCCGGGGCGAGGCGGAAGCTGCCGGTGACTGAGATGGCGGTGCTGCCGGCTGGCAGGTGCTGGGGGGCGGCCTCGATGTCGGATTGGAGTTGCTGCCAGGTGTTCGGTGCGACCGGGCGGCGCTTGTCGAAGTCGGAGTCGCCGTCGAAGCGGTCGATCCAGTCGATAGTGTGGTCGGCGTTGGGGGCCAGCGGGTCGGGCTTGAGTGTGGCGATCGACAGCACGGCCCGGGCCGGTCCGGCTTCCAGGCTCAGGTCGGCGACGGCGGACTCCACCATCGCCAGGGTGAGCTCGCGTCGGCCCTCGCGGACCATCTTGGCGACCCAGTCGGCTCCAGCCTCGACGGCCCGCTGGTCGTGGCGTAGCCCGGTGACGGCCATCAGCAGCCCGAGGGACTCCTGGTAGCGGATCATGTCCTGGGCCAGGTCGAAGCGCAAGGTCGACAGGAGTTCGCCGAGTTCGGACTCGGTCAGGCCGGCGGCCTGGGCCCAGCGGGTTCGGGCCCGGCCGAGCCTGGATGCGGGTCCGCCTGCAGCCGCCTTGGGCATCAGGAGGCCGGTGCGGGCGTCGCGCACCGCCACCAGTTCGTCGGAGGGGTCCGGTGCGCGGTTGGTGGCGAGGACCAGGTCGGCGCTGTCGCCGTCCGCGGTCAGCTGCCGCCACGCGAGGGCGATCTTCTTGAGGACCGACGTGCCGCCGTCCTTGCTGGGCTTGGTGAGGTACTCCTCGTTGACCGGGGTGGAGCTGTCCACGGTGTACTTGACCTGCTTGTAGGTGCTCGGCGGAGTGCCGCGCAGCAGGACGACGTCGTCGAGGTTTCCCACGCCGTCGTATTCCACGCCGACCGCCTGGACCGGGTTGGGAACGCGGGCCGCGTTCTCGCGCAGGAGGGTCACGCAGGCCTCCCACACGGCGAGGTACTGGTAGTGGTCGCCGGTGGTCCTGACGCTGGTGGGTCCGGGGGCGGGCAGCGGCTCCATCAGTCAGTTCTCCTCGGTGAAGACGGGGGTGGGCCGGAGCGACTCGGCGAGGACGAGGAGGTCCTCGTCGTTTACCGGGCGGTCGGGGAAGGCGTTGAGGACGGCGGTGGGGACCAGCCGCTGGGTGAGGTCTGAGAAGGTGTGGCCGGGCCGGTCCGCGGTCGGGCCGGTGAGGGTCACGAGCTTGCCGATGGTGCCGGCCGCGATGCCGAGCCCGTCGAGTGCCTGGGAGAGGACTGCGTGGCGCTGGTGGTCGTCGGGCCGGGCGAAGGTGAAGGTGGCCGCGGCGCGGCGCATGAGCGCGGGGTCCAGGGCGCCGACCCTGTTGGTGCACAGGACGACGATGACCGGGACCTTGGCTCCGGCGAGGCTGTCGATGCCGGCGAGGAAGGCGTCGACGCCGGCCCGGTCCTCGTGGTGCATCTGCTGGGCCTCGCGGGACTGGACAAGGGCGTCGGCCTCGTCGACGACGAGGATCTGAACGGCGCGCACGCCGCGGGGGCCGGTCGCGCGGGCGCCAGCCGTGTGCATGTGGGCGAAGGCCCCGCCGATCAGGGAGGTCATCTCGCCGACCATGCCGCTGCCGCGGGTGGCCAGCTTCAGCCGGTACAGGTTGACGGGGAGGTCGAGGTAGTCGGAGAGGTCGCACCCGAAGGACTCGGCGAGGGCGGACTTGCCGGACCCGACGTCGCCGGCGAAGACGAACAGCGGCGCGCGGTCCGCGAACAGGGTGAGCGCGGCGACGTCGCCACCGTGGTGGGCGGCGGCCCACTGCTGGAGGCGGCGCGGGTCGGCGAGGAGGGCGGCTTCCTTGCGCAGGCGCAGCTTCGTGTCCTCCAGGCCCACCAGGCGCCGGTAGCGGTCGTACCGGGTGGGCTCGGGCAGTTGGATGACAGGGTGGAACAGATCGTCCTGGCTGGTCACGTGGTGTTCCTTCTGCTGGTGGCGCTGGACTAGAACGCGACGTAGACGTCGCGGGCGACGCCGGTGCCGTTGCGGGCGTAGCCGTTCCCGGCCGTGCTGGTGCCGGCGAGCGCGCTCGGCGCGTCGCCGGTCGTCCGGGGGAACGGAAGGCCGTCCCGGGCCTTGTCCTGCTCGGTGCTGGTCAGCAGCATGAACTTGGTGCTGTAGGTGAGGAAGCTGTGGAAGCCATAGCCGGTCAGCTCGGTCGAGTCCGGGAGGCTGCCCGGGCGCCCGTCGGTGAGCTGGCCCCCGAGGGTGGCCGTGTACCGCAGGCGCAGCTTCCAGCTGTTGGTGGCGGCATCGCGGAAGCCGTAGTCGACGGTGCCGAGGTAGCCGTCGCGCAGGAGGAGGGCGACCTCTTCGGCGTAGTCGTCGATGCTGGCGAGGGAGGGCTTGCCGTAGTAGTTGTGCAGGATGCGCAGGTCCGCGGCGACCTTCCCGCCGACGTAGCGGGTATCGGTGATCGTGAAGGAGGCGGATCTGGTGTACGAGCCGGTCATGGTCAGGCCCCCGGGAAGGTCGGGCCGAACAATTCACGCCAGGCGTCGACCGCGTCGCCCTTGGTGGTCGCGTGAGCGGCCCACGAGACGCTGTCGAGCGTCGTCTTGGCGTGGTTCACCAGGCGCTGCCGGTCGGTCTCCTCGTAGATGCCGACGACGTTGTTCTCCGGGTTGACGGGGTCCCAGATCTGGATGGGACGCGTGGACGGAGCCACGTCGCCGGCCTGGTAGCAGTCGGTGAACACGATCGGGGTCTTCAGGCCGGTGCGGGTGATGTAGGCGAGTACCTGCTCGATCGCCCGCGGGTAGTCGTCGACCTGGAGCGCCTCTCCGTTCCAGCCGTTGTCCCACAGGTGGGCGACCAAGAGCTCGATCAGGAAGGATTTGCAGCGCAGCTCCGGATCGACGAACTTGCTCTCCCGGATCCACGCCTTCAGCAGCCGGATGAGCTCCCGGTAGCCTCCGCCGGCCTCGTCCCTGCGCTTCTTCATGAACTGCAGGTGCAGGGTGACGGAGGTGAGCACCTTGCGGCCGTCGCCGGTGACCAGGTAGCCCTTGTCGTCCGGTTCGCCGGTGTAGAGCACCGGTACCACGTCGATCTTCAGGCCGCTGCTGTGCATGGTGATGCCGACCGCGTGGTCCGAGCGCTTGAAGTCGTCCTCGTCCTTCGTCTTGCCGTAGACCTCGATGCAGCGATCCCGCAGCCACGTCAGGATCGTCGAGACGTCGACGTCGGTGTTGGCGACGCGCAGGTAGGCAGCGACGTCCGCGTCCGACCCCTCCTTCTTGCTGCGGCGGATCGCCGTGTGCTTGGCCGTACTTCCGGACGCCCGGAGCTTCACCAGGTCGAAGTCCGGGTGCTCCTTGATGTAGCCCTCAAGACGCTCCCGCAGGTGGTTGACCTGCCGGCGGCGCTCCTTCGCCTCCTCCCTCGGCACGTTCACCTTGTTCTGCGCGAAAGCCTTGAGGACGTCGTGATCGACGTACCGCTCACCTGCCATGTTCATCCACCCCTCACCAACTGGGCGGCCCAAACGGGTCGTAGGACAGGAATACCACCCACCACCGACAAACCCGACGCGAGTTGACAGCCACACACCTGTTCTACTAACGGAGCCGTCAGACAAAGCCGTCCGGCGCCACCACCCGGTCTCCGCCACCATGCCGCGCAACGAACTCCACCGGAATGAACGAACCGCCTTCGGGGTCTGCCGTTGCCCGCGAAGCTTGGGTCATGGTTCCCGGGATCTTCCGTCTGTCTCCGTTCGCTGGGGAGACCACCTGCTCACTGTTGCAGCGAGTCGCAGCCCGGTACGGCTTGGACGACACCTCTCTGCTCACGTACTGGCAGTGGCACGGCCACCGCCCCCGGCACGAGAGCGGTGCGCAGCGGGCGGATGCCGAGATGCTGCTGGACACGGCCGGGCGGCGAGCCCTGGCCGGGTTGTGCGGGGTGCCGGAGGAGGTGCTGGAGCGGGCACTGCCGGCGTGGGGCGTGGACGACGAGAAGCTGGCCGCGAGGGTGGGTGGGGACGGTCCGCGGGCGGTGTGGCGGGTGGCCGGCGCGGCGGTGGGGCCGGTGGCGTTCGGATGCCGGTCGTGCGCGGCGCGGCGGACCGGGGCTGCGGCACGGGTGGTGCGGTACGCGCCCCGCTGGGAGCGGGTGTGCGCGCGGCACGGCCGGTGGCTGCTGGACGCCGACGCCGACCACGGCCTGGAGTTTCTGGATGTGCGCGGCCTGCCGGAGATCGCCGAGGCGCAACGGCGATGGGCGGGGGTGGTCCGCCAGGCGCAGCGCGGCGGGGTGGAGGCGGCGGCGGTGTTCGCGGTGGCGCGGGCGGTGGTGTGCCAGTGGTGGGATCTCGCGTTGGGGTGGGAGCAGGAGCGGATCTGGCCGGCCCGGCTGCACCTCCTGGCCGGCGGGGATGCGGGGCCCGAGTTCTGGTGGTGGCGGGCGGTGGCGCGGGAGGCGGCGACGTTCCCCGAGGTCGTCGAGGTCGCCGGGGCCCTGGTGGACCCGGTGGTGGCCGAGTTGGTGTGGCAGGACAGCGGGGCCGGGCGGCCTCGGGCGCTGCCCGCGGACGGGGCGTTCTGCCGGCGGCTGGGCGAGCGGGTGGGGCGTGGGTGGCTGGGGCCGCTGGCCGCAGTGGACTTCGGCGGGCCGCTGATCGCGTGGATGGGAGCGGTGGTCCGTCGTCGTCGCGGCGTGGCGGCGCCCGGTCACCGGGACGGTCTGTGGTGGGTACGGCGCGAGCTCCAGCCGCCGAGCATAGCGGCGCAGCTGCGGGCGCTGATGAAGGAAGCGGGGCTGCCGGGTTCGGGGACGGTGTGGCGCTCGGCGGTTGAGCCGGAGCGGCGCGCGCTGATCGGCAACTTGCTGGACGACGCGCAGGAGCAGCTGATCCAGCTGCGCGGGGCGCAGCGGGGCAGCAGTGCGGAGGCGGCGGAGTGGCTGCTGCGGGGGCTGCAATACAAGGTGGAGTTCACCCCACTCCACAGGAAAACCTCCAGCCCGGGGGGCAGCCCGGGGTCGCCCGGACGCCAGCCACGGCCAAGACCTGGCGCCCTCACGCCTGCGAGGCCGGACGAGGCCGCGCGGCGGCGCAATCAGGGGTGGCCGTTGCTTCGGGGGGAAGGATGGTTGGTATGCAGATGCAGTGGGTGTACCAGCTGCGGGACCGCCCAGACGCCGAGGACGTCGAACTTGTGGCCGAGGAGGGGGGCCGGCCCCGGCAGACCCTGGCCCGCCAGCGCGAGGGCTCCGCCGGCCTGGTCGACGGCTACATCCTGCAGAGGATCGACGCGCAGCTGCACACCGCCGTCTACAGCTGGGTTCTGAGCAGCGCGCGCGGCCCGGTGTCGGACTACTTACTGGAATTCCTGACCGAGGACTGCCCCCAGCAGAGCCCCTGGTAAGCCGCTCCATCCACCCCCTGGACCCCCGCATCAGGACCGGACGCAGTTCGGGGCGCCGGCCCACTCACCATCCGCGCGGCCGCCACCAGGCGGACGCGAAGAAGTAGGTACAGCGCAGCGCCCCGCCCGGTACCGACCAGCCCCCACCCACCCGCTCACCCACGCGCTCACACGCCAGGCCCGGGGCTCCAGGAGGTCCGGCGCCCGGAGGGCGGGGTGCCGAGGGCCGCGCCCGCCCGCGCCGCGATAGGACTGCGCGGGCCGGTCCTGGAGGGCGCCTGGGGCGGCTGGGCGGGTCAGGTGCGCTGGGGCGCCAGCCGTCGGGCCGGGGACGGCGGTAGGCGGGACGCTGGGGGCGCCCTGCGGCCTGCTGGAGGGCCGCTTCGCGGGTGCGCGCTCCAGCCAGTCGGCGACCCGGCGCAGCGTGGCGTCGTCGAGCAGGACGGCGAGCTGCTCGACGGCCGGTTGGGCTGCACGCCCCAATCGGGCGGAGCTGGCGGGCCTAATTATCCCACTGCGGCCTTGATGGTCCCTCATCTGCTGAGAGTCTTTGGCCCTCGCCTCGGTGCCGTCGCACGAGGCCGCCACTTTGAGGAGACCCCTTGCATTCCCTGAAGCGAATTGCCGGCACTGCCGCTGCTGCCCTTGCCCTGGCCGCAGGAGGCATCGCCCTGGCCCCCGCCGCATCGGCGGCAACCCCGCAGTCATGCGGCACCCAGGACGGCGGAATTCTCTGTGGCAAGCGGACTACGGGCCTTGGGTACCTCAGTGTCCAGGGGAGCTTTCTGAATCAGAGCAGCAGCACCAAGCACATCGCTTTCACAGCCTTCTGCACCAACAGTTGGCAAAGCCTTGGCTGGCTTTCCGTTGGAAGCAAATCCGTTCTGCCCGGCCAGACGGCCAGCAGCACCTTGTACGCCCAGGTCCCTGCGGGTTTCACGAACTACACGTGCAGTGTCACCCTCCACGACACGGACACCGGCAGGACCTATAACACCGCGCGTTTCTGAAACCAGTGACGGCGGTCGCCCCGAGCGAGGTTGCCGCTCAAATAAATCATCTGGTGTCCCAACCTCCGCACTCGCATGACACATGCAGCTCACCCACGTCCACCGGAGCAGCATGACAACTGCCTGGTGGACAATGTCACCAGCTACACGCCAGTGACACCTGGCCGCCGCCCTATCGGGCGGCGGCCTTTCGGGATGCCATGCGCGGCAGGGCTCAGGCGGGCGGCCCGGTCGGCCCCGGGCCTCACGCGGCCGCCACCAGGCGGGCGCAGCGGAAGAGGGAAGGCGCAGCGCAGTGTTTCCCCTGCCGGCCGAGCGCCCGACCCATCCACCATCACGGCAGCGGGGGCGCAGGAGGGTAATTCTGAGTCAGGACAACGACATCGCTGTTCAGTGGCGACGCGGCGCCAATCGCTCTGTCCGCTGCCACCGAAGGCACCGGCTATAACGGGCGGCGCCAGACTTTCACCGGCCTTCGACGGCTCTCTTCAGTGGGGCCGCGACACCATCCTTCAGTGTCCTCGGACGCTGACCAGCATCAACCTGGCAACAGCCGCAGAAAATGGGCGACGCACCCGCGCTGCAACCCACACGTCGTTCATCACCTGCCCTCCGGACGCCAATGCAAAAGCAGCATACCGGGACAGCGGCGGCACCCATGCGAAATCTGCAAACCCGAGATCAGTCAGCGAATCCCGCCGTGGTGAGAACATGTGCCGCGGCCGGTGGAATGTGAGACCCATCCGTCCCGGCACATTGTGACTCCGGGCGGGTTGGTGGACCAAGGTATGACGCTGAGTGTGGGCAGCGGCACCTTGGTGTGCTGGGCCGGAGGATGGTCGAAGAACAGATGCTGAACGCCGGCGACATTGGCGAGGGTCAGGAACACGGCTTTGTCCCCGAGTGCACGCGTGGCGTACTCGTGCAGCAGCTCGTGGTGGTGCAGACCGGCGCCGCTGCCGACCTGGAAGGACCGCTGCTTGGGGACGAGGGGACGAATCGTGCCCGGCTTCTCGGTGACGCGACGGGGGCGGCCTCCGTCTTTTTTTGGAGCATCAAGTGCGGCGATCTCCGCCTGCACCCGCGTGTCCAAGTCCTGGAGCGCCGCCGCATCGGCGTCCAGTCGCGCCATGATCTCCAGTGCCAGCCGGTTCGTCCTGTTCAGCTTCCATCCGTCCAGGCCCACCAGCAGGACGGGTCCGGTCCCCCGGTCGACCATGACGGTCTTCGACCACACCAGGGTGTCGTTGATGCGCCGCATGTGCGCACCGAGGTTGATCACCGGCTCCGGTCGTCCGTGGTGGGTGCTCATCGCCACCGAGATCCGCGACAGCGCGTACTGGGCCTGGGACGGCGTGGGGTCCTGCGGGTATGTGTCCTCCAGGGCCTGCTTGGTCAGCGGGTGCGCAAGGGCCGCGAAGGTGGGCCCGATCGGGTGGTCCCAGGCGATCATGTCTCCGGAGTTGTCCGGCCGATAGGAGACTTCCGCCGTTTTTCCCGTCGGCCGCCACCCGCTGACGCGCATCACCGGGTTGCCGTCGTCGTCCTTCTTGGTCTTCGACTCCGCGTAGACGGGTTCGATCTCCCGGTCGTGGAAGGAGACGGCGGCCATCCGCTTCGCCACGTGCCACCTGACGGCCTGGTAGGCCCAGGAGGGCGGGTCGGCGAAAGCAGTGCCCTCGCCGGGCAGGATCGCCTCCGCCAGGTCCCTGGTGGCGCAGTCGGTGGCAGCCACGAGTGCGGCGAGTTCGGAGTCGACCCGCAGCAGGATCTCATCGAGCGGAATTCCGCGGACGACGCCCTCCAGGTAGGTGAACGCCCTCTGCAGTGCTTTCGGTTCGATGTCGTCGAGGGCGACCATGAACCGCAGGTTTTTGTCCAGGTGTACGTACCCGTCGGTGATCTGCTGGAGCACGTTGACGACGATCGAGTACGGCAGTAGGAACAGGTCCCTCTCGTCTCCTCTCGTCGCCTGCTTGCGTGCGGCCCGGGCCTGTGCCCCCAGTTCCTTCCACAGATGCTGAATGCTCTCGCTGAACTCCCAGACCTTCGCCGTCATACCGTCCAGCAGATCCTTCGTGCACAGGATCGTGGTCGTGGGGGCGGTCAGGTCGCGGCTTCGCGCCATGGATCGGGTACCTCGTCCTCTCGTCCCGGGCACCGGACAGAACCGGCGACCGGCGCCTACTTGTTCATGTCCGCGTACGCGAGGAACGCTTTGAGGGCCTCTCCGTACAGTTCCTGCATGACGGTGCGTTGTTCGGGGTTCCAGCTCTGCTCGATGCGTCGGATGATCGCCGCCATGCCGGCGCTGAACGAGGCGTCGTTCATGGACTCGTCGACGATGAACAGCCGCATGTCCGTCTCACCCCGCCGTCCTCGGCCGGCGAGCTGGATCAGCTGCACGATCATCGTCGCGACCAGTTCCTCTTGCAGGTCGGTGGTGATGTTCGAGAAGTTCGCGGGGGAACGGAGGATCATCATCAGCCGCGCCCAGGCAGCCTCCTGTGCGGCGCGCAGTGCGGCCACCGGATTGTCGCTGCCGCCTGGGGGAAGGGCGTTCATGCCTGCGGCGTTGACGGAGGCGTGCAGCCAGTCGGTGGCCTCGATACTCAGGTAGGGGCGTGTGCACAGGTAGACGTCGTGGATGGCCGAGCGCACGCCCACGACGATGTTCAGGCCCCGGTAGATCAGCGGCAGGGGCGCGACCAGAACCTCGCCGAGGTCGGGGAAGCGGTGGAGTTCCTCGCGGGTGAGCCGTGTGACGTGTGCGGGGATGTTCTTCTCCCAGTCCTGTGGCTGGTCGTGGCTCTTGACCAGGACACAGACGCGGTGGGAGAGGCCTTCGGCCATCGCCACGCCGGAGGCCAGGTGCGCTGCCTGCTCGTAGGAGTTGGGTACGAGCAGGGCCCGGGCCTGCTGGGGCTTGGTCTTATGGAGTTTCTGCAGGCGGCGCTGGATCTTCTGCTGATACAGGGCCTGGCCGAGTTCCCGCAGGACGGCAGGCTTGCGTTCGGCGTAGATGCCTCCGACGCGGATCGCTTCCCTGCCGTCCCTGCCGTCGCGGTGGACCGGATCGGCGAGCACGGTGACCGACCGCGGGCGCACATCGGGGATCCACCACCGCACCGGGGCGTGGATGTGCTCGCTGACGGCTTGGGGGAAGTAGCTGGTGGCGGACAGGCCCAGGACGGGCCTCTCCACTCCGGCCGACAGCAGGGCGGTCAGTCCGCCCAGCTCCGAGACGAATGTGTGGGGATCGCCCCCGATGAACCGGGTCAGCAGTTCCGCATTGGTCTCTGCCCGGTCCATACCCTTGAGTTGGAAGCCGTTGATCGGGGCGCCGAGCATTGCCGTGGGGTAGAGGCCTGCGACGGCGGACGACTCGACGGCGTCGAGGATCTTGCGTACCGAGGCGAGGTCGAGGTGCCGGGCGGACTGTGCCTGGTAGCGCAGTTCTCCCAGTGCCAGCTCGAGGTCGAGCAGGACGGCGCGGCAGATCAGCAGGTTGATCAGGGCGGCGCGTTGCTGGCCTTCGGGGAGCGTTTTCGCCAGGAGGTCGTGGAGACTGGTCTTGGCCTCGGCGAAGTAGGTGTCACCGCGGGGGGCCACGATCGCCTTGAGTGTCTCCCGGACGCCTGCCCAGTCGGTCGCCCCGTCGGGGGCCTCCGGTTCGCCCGTGAAGATGTCCTGCTGCCAGCGGTCGGGCATCAAAGTGTTGAGGAATGCGAGTGGGCCCGGTGCGAGGGGGGAGCCCTTGGCACCCTGACCGGGGAAGAGCAGGGCGATGATGTCCCGGTCTCTGGACTTGGCCATCCGCCAGCCGGCGTTGTCGCGGCTGGCTCCCTTCGAGCCGTCGTCGACCGTGCCGGGGTTGAGGCGGATGCCGTTCTTCGAGATCGACCACAGTAGCGTTGAAGTTGCCATGTGGTCGGTGTGGTGGAGGGAGTTGAGGATCTGCGAGGCGTTGAAGGTCGGCAGGCGGCGGAAGTCCTTGCTGATGTTCCACAGGTCCGAGTCGATGCGGCGCGAGGCGAGGGTGGTCTCCGTCACGCACGAGGCGATGACGGTGGACAAGAACGCGTCGATCTCGTCGACGACGACCGCGTCGCAGCCGCGCAGGATCGTCTCCATCACCGTCAGACCCGCTGTCCCCCGCGGCCGGCCGCGGACTTCCTGGCCGTCGAGGACCATGCCGATGCGCGTCGTGCCGGCCATCAGGTTGGCGTGGCTGGTGACGATGACCGTCGCGTCCTGGGCGTCGTAGAACTGGGCGAACTTTCCGCAGACGGGGACGAAGGGGCAGGCGTGGAGAGCGTTGCCCCCCTCGCCCGCAGCACTCAGAGTGAGGCAGTTCTCCTCGCCGTGGGGGTAGAGATCGTGGGGTTCCATGAGGGGGCGCTGGCCGCACCCGTACGCGAGCAGGCCGATGTCGCTCTTGCGACGCGGCTCCCACGCGGTGATCTGCAGATCCGCGTTCAGCGCGGCCCGGGTCAGAGCGCGGCGCTGCATGCCTCGGGGTGAGAACAGCGCGGCCACGGTACGGGGCACGTCGAGGTGCTCGTACTGATCCAGCCAGTCGAGGTCCCGGTGCTGGTGAATCCAGGCGAGATCGTTGGCGATGGTCCAGCGCATCTCGAGGGTCGACTCGACGTCGGGGACGATCAGGGCGATCCGGCATCCGTGGAGGGCCGCCCACGAGGCCAGGACACGGGTCAGGACGGTCTTGCCGCTGGCCGTCGGCGCGTTGAGGAGGTTCACCAGGCCTGAGAGCAGCACGAACTCATCCAGGCTGTCGTCGGTGGACTTCAGCTGCTGGAAGAACCTGCGCAGAGTGCTGTGCAGGTAGGGGGCATCGGGAGTCCGGGTGTCAAGAAAGTCGGCAATGCGCAGCAGCTCGTCGACAGCTGGTGCGATCTGTTCCCGGTAGGGGCGGGTGTCCAGGGTGGGCAATGCTTCGTGTCCGGGGGCCTCCCTGAACGACCCGGTGGGCTGGAAGGTGATCTGGCGGTTGGTGACTCCGTTCTTCTCGCCCAGGTCGGCGGTGCGTGTCCTCCAGGTGCCCGGCCCGGCGAACGGGTGGGCTCGGCGCCGGCGGCCCCAGGTGAAGAACCGGTCGGTCAGGTTGTGCGCGAGTCCGAGGTAGTCCCCTCCGGCGCGGACGTACGCGGCATCGGCTTTGAACGGGTCGTCACCGGCGAGGACGATCGTGCCTGCGGACTGGTCGTCGGGGTCGTCGTCCAGGGCGAAGGATCCGACCAGTTCCAGGACGGCGTTCTTGATTTTGTGTTCGCTGGTCCACTCGGGCGGTGCCAGGGCCATGACCTGCCTGATCAGGCCGCGTTCGGCATGGGTGAGAGCCGCCCACCGGGACCAGGCCCGGGGTTTGCGGTGGGCGAAGAACGTCGCCTCGTGGAAGGCCGCCACTGTCTTGCCGGCGGAGTCGGTGCGGGGGAAGTAGTGGGTGGTCAGGGCGAGCAAAGCGATCAGAGCCGCCTCATCGGAACGCCGTTCATCGGCCATCGCGCCCTCCCTTCTTGAGGGTCTGCACGACCGTCTCCAAGTAGTTGGTGGCAGTGATGGCCTGCAAGCCGTAGGAGCGGCCGACGGCATTGAGGTGGTCGACCTGCTCGTCGCGGTGGTCGGGGACGATGAGCCACTTCGCTCCGCCGCTGTCGCCGGCGTCTCTGTGGATCTTGGCGATCAGGTGGTTCGTCCAGGTGTAGTCCTTGAAGTCCGCGCTGAACAGGATCTGGTGGTCGTGGTCCATCACGGCGTGGTCGAAGGTGTCACCGAAAGGCCACAGCACCGGGGTGTATCCGGTCTGTACCAGTTCTTCCTCGAGGGCGCGGTGGATCCTCAGCTCGGGCAGTCCGGAGACGGTGGTGTAGCGCCACACCGCCCGGTGCAGCGCGAGGTGGTCCGCGGCCCTCATCGGCTGCGGGACGTGGGGAAGCGTCCCGGTCCACAACCGGGCATGGCGGGCCGATGGCTGCCGGCACTCGAACGCCGGATGCAAGGTGGGCGGCTCTCCGCTTCCGGTGGGGGTGAACACGTACATCGAGCCGGTATCGGTGTGCCAGGGGTAGAGGCACTGTGCGGTTCCGCTGGCGCGCTTGCCGCTGCCGGTGATGGTGATCCGCATCGGCCACTGGCACGCAGTGCAGGGGAAGAACCAGCCGCAGTGCTGGGCGTACTGCTCAACGGGCCGGTAGAACCGGTTGGTCTGGAGCGGCAGGAGGAGCTCGGCGAGTTCGCCGGCAGGCACAACGGGCCTGGTGATCAGCGTGGTGCGGTGGCGCTGGTAGAACTCGCCCTTGATGGAGCGGAAAACGGACTCCTGGCTGTACTCGGCGTCCAGGTCGTGCGCGGTGACGCCTCGGGCCTGCTTGCCGAGCCTCTTGGCGTTGCGGCGGACGAGTTCTGCCTCCTGCCGGAAGTCGAAGCCCCCGGCGGTGGGAACGCTGTCGAAGTCCAGCAACCTGACACCGCAGAGGTCCGCGGCGTCGAGCCAGGGGGGAATCAGCCCTTCGAGCTGTCCTGCCTGGTCACCGCTGAGGCGCTCCAGCAGATCGTCGAGCGTCACCCGGTGCCCGGGGCCGAAGGCGGCCATCAGAGTGCTGAGGGCCCTCGTGATCCGCTCGATGCGCTCGGCCGGCTTCACGCCTGCACGGGTGGAGGCATCCGAGCACACCTCGAATGCCTTGACCACCTCCAGCAGGAGGGCACCATTGTCCTGCGGCCCGGGCGGGGCGCCTGGAGTGTCGTCCACGGTAGGGAGTGTAGAGGCCGGACCGTGATGACCTTGCTACTTTCGGCTACAGGAGTCCTTTCAGGTGCTCTTCGACCCCTTCAGTATTGACACTCGGGTACAACTTCCGGTAATAGGCAAGGTGGTTGGCTGCATGGTCGAGACCCGAACGGGTCGGGTACCAGTAATGCGGACCCCCGCTGGCCCCGGGAGGCTGCCGGTGCTCGATGAAACCCCGTGCAGGCACGCCCTTGCGCACGGAACGGCCGACCGCGAGATAGCCCGTGCCGCGCCCCGGGACATCCCCGTCGGAGAGCGGGGCGCAGCGGATGATGCGGACCAGGGTGCGCCACAGCCACTCGGACAGCATCTGCGGCGGCAGTGTCCGGCTTTCCACGCCGAGGCCGGCCCGGGCGGCGGACCGGCCGGCCCGGGTCAACTCCACGCGGGTCCGTTTCACCTCTCCGAGCGGTGCGATGCGGACAGTGTCATGGTGACAGAGCACCAGTCCGCGGCGCTCCAAAGCGCTCAGGGAGGATCCGGCCCCTGGATCGTGGACCCCCGCCGCGCGCAGCCGCTCTTGCGCAGGAGTGCGGCCGACCAAGGACGCGGGGGCGTGCAGACAGAACACGAACTTGCGCCACTGGGCCGCAGGAACACGGGGAGAGCCGTCGAGGCATCGCTGCACCTGCTGCTCGTGTTCCTGCTCCTGGTCCTGGTCCTGGTGGAACAGTTCGAGCAGATAGAGCCGCTGACGGTCGTTCAGCTCCTCCCAGGCTTGCCGCGCGATCGGTGACCTGGTGCACCGATGCACCGTGGCGAGGTCGGGGAGTGCGGTGGTCGTGTTGGTGCGGCGCCACGCGTCGGCGAGCAGCCGGTGCGAAACCCCATACAGGGCGGCGAGCGCCTTGGCGATCGTCCCGCAGTCCTGCGCTGAGGTGCACCACGTGTCCTGGACGCGCTCGCCCCGCTCCAGGACAAGGATCCTATCGGCCGTGATCCCCATGGGAGCGGTTGCGCGGCGCTCGCCCAGATGAGTGGCTACTTGAACGGCACTGAGCCCCACCTGGCGCCGAAGGTCCCGCAGATTCTCCTCGCCGCGCCGGTGCAGCCCGAGAGCCTGGGCGTCGCAGCCCAGCGCGTTCAGCACCCGGCCGAAGTGACGATCGCCGATCTGTCGCTGTCCCGCCTCCCAGTAGCGCACCGTGCGGGCGGTGACACCGACCTGCTCGGCGAATTCCTCGATGCTGAGCCCGGCGTACTCGCGTCGGTACTTCAGGCGGGCGTGTGCATCGGATGCCATGCGATACAGGAAAACCCGGGTGCCTGCCCACCGCAACCCTCTCCGCGAAGGCGCGCCGATAGTAGCGGGGGAAGACGTCGACGCAGCTTCCCCGTAGACCTGGACACCTGGAGACCCGGACGTGAGGTTCCAGAGGAAGTAGAGCCAGGTACCGCTCCGAGCCTCCTCGTACTACAGCGGCAGAACTTGCTGATGTGATCGGTTCGGATCGCCTGGGCGCAGGTGCACGGGGAGGGGGTCTCCGCGTCGCTGGTAGTGGCTGATGGCGGCTGCGGTCTGGTGTTCGGTTCGCCAGTGGTGCTGACGCAGGAGCTCGGTGTCGTCGTGGCGAACGGCGAGGCCGGCGGAGGGCCTGGAGGCAGGCGAGTGCGGAGCGGGTCAGTCGGACCATCGGATCGGACCGACGCGGTGGGCTGCCGGTCGCGGGTGAGGACTCTTCGGTGGGCGGGGCGTCTGCGGCCTCCGGGTCCGAGGCCGTTTCCCCGCAGGAAAGTTCGGGGCCGGCAAGGTGGCGGGCACGCTGGACGGCCAGGCCGTCTGACGGTCGCCGGAAGTCTCCTCACGTTCCTCCTCAACCAGGAGAACACCGAGCCCGCCCCCGCACTCCCCGGCTGCCGAAACCTCTGCGCGTTCGGCTCCAGCCCCAGCCCTGCCCCCAGCATCGACTGCACGCGGCACGACACCATCTGCATTCACGTCACCACCAGCCCCTGAAAACCGGCCCCGTGCCCTCTCGGCACATCAAACCCGGGACGGATACCCGGGCGGGACGATGAAGTGCGAACAGGAGACCACTAACCGTCACGGCGTAGCGGCCCACCCGAACTGCACCACGCTCGCCGAAAGTGCGCAGCGAGTACGGTCGTCGGCCAACGCCCTGGTGGGAAGCCTGCGATCGGGCCGGATGAACTGCACCACGCACAAGCGATCTGCGTACTCGGGCCGCCCTGCACCCGCCAGAACTGCGAAACCCCCAGCTCGCCCCTGCCTTGCTGCTCAGAATCGGCGGGCGGCTACAGGAGGTGAAGAAGATGACGGGAAGACAGCAGAAGGCGGTCGTCGTGCTCGGCGCGGCCCTGGTCGGCAGCTACGTGCTCGGCAACGTGGTCAAGGGCCAGGCCCGCGTGCTCGGCCTGAGCGCGGCCCAGCTGGCGCTGGCGACGGCGGGCGTCGCGTTCGTCATGCGCAAGGTCTGACACGGCCCCGCACGATTCGGCCCGGTCACCATCACGGTGGCCGGGCCGGACCGCTTCCCGGCCCTACTCGGCGCCGGCCTCCGGGGGAACCGGGCAGGCACCGCGGCAGCACAGGACAGCCGGCTGCTCCCGGTCCTCGCGGCGGCGCAGCTTGCGCACGGCGCCGACGGTGTTCGCGACGACGGCCGGGACGCCGAAGACGGAGGCGATGTTGCTGGCGGCGTTGGCGAGCTGGTCGGCCTGCGGGCCGGCCGGGTCGGTATCGGCCTCGACAAGGAACTGCAGAACGGACTGAACGGGCGTCATGACGCCCTCCTTCGAATGAGGTGTGTTCCTTCACCCCTTCGAGGTGCGCAGAGTCCACCAGGCAGGACCCGCGCGCGGAACGTGTATGGCCGGGGGCGTCCTCCCACGGTGGGGCACGCATTTTGCGAAGTGATATTCGCGCGGCATGCCACGGCCCCGGCGCCGCCGTGGCGGCGGGACCGTGGCCGGCCAGACAAAGGTCCGCGCTGCTACGCGCCTGCCATCGCCTCCAGGACGGCGCGCTGCTGCTCGGGGAGCACCAGGCCCGCCTCTCGGACGGTGTGCAGCGTCTCCCCGCTCACGCAGAACTGGCACAGGCCGGCGATCGGCATCCCGGCGCCGATGAACATGCCGCTGAACTGCGTGCTGTCGTAGACGGGGCGCAGGCATCCGGGACACACCAGGGCTTCCTCCTGCTCCCAGCGCTCGGGCGGCAGGGTCGTGTCCAGGTCCGCGATGATCCCCTCCATCGCCGTGCCGGCCTCGGCCCACAGCGCCAGCGGCCGGTCGGCGCGGCACAGGATCTCGGGGGCAGCCTCGGGATCGGGTCCGAATCGGGCATTGACGAGAGAACCGATACCGGGCTGGTGAGGGGCGGGAAAGAACGCGTAGTAGCGGTCGCCCGCACCGAGCTGGTACGCGGTGCCGGCGCGGAACGCTGCGGCCAGCTCACGCAGGCTCTGGCCGCCGTCGTTGTTGCGCAGGCGCAGCTGCCACGCCGCGGAACGGTCACCCGACTCGGCCGGGGACGCGGTGAGCAGCAGCCCGTTCCCGGCGGCGCGGACGTCGAGGTGCATCAGCCCAGCCACAGCATGCACGGCGCTGCCGAACCACTCGGTCGGCTGCTGCGCCCCAGCACGCTTCCGGCTCTCCCTGCTCGCCCTCCCCTTGTCGGCCTTACCGCTCTTGCGGGGCTTGGAGCCTGCCATGGTGTCCTCGATTCACTCGTGGTGGCGGCCGCTCCGTCGGGGCCCGCCAAGTCCACCCGAACAACGCCCCCCGGCACCCTGGGACACGGCACGGGGCGGCCGGGCTGTGTACAGGCCCGGCCGCCCCGAAGCGGCGGCGCTGCCCGGGCCCGGCACCGTGGGGGTGTACGTGCCGGACGGTGCGCAGCAGGCACAGCCACACGCCCTGGTCGGGGCGCTCCCCGTGGTCAACGAGGGGAACGCGGAACGGTTGCGCGACCGCTCGCAGGCAGGGTGGTTGGTCTCGTATCGAACTCCCGGTCTGCGTCACGTCGAGCCCCCTCAACCTGCCAGCTGGTAGGCCAGGGTCAGGTCCGTCGGCGTCAGAATGCCGTTCGGGTCCGACTTCTCGGGTCACAGGGCGCTGTGTGCCCGTCGTAGAGGCCGGCTGACGCGAGGCGGCGCCACGGCCGGGCGAGACGCACGGCGACATCGATGTCGGGACTGGTGGCTTCGCCGATGTCGGCGATGGCAAGAGCGGGCCGGTCGTCGCCCGGGCAGCGGGCGAGCCAGCGCCCGCCGGGGGCGATGATCCCCGAAGGTGCGGTGGCGCCGTACTGCGCGGGGACGGCATAGCCGAGCCAGTAGTTGTAGAGGGTGCCGTAGGCCTGGGCGACGCCGGCGCGGGCCGCGTCGTCGACCATGACGGACAGCAGGACGCAGTCGACGTCCAGGCGCTCGTACTCGGCGAAGAGGGCGGGGAAGTTGGCCTCGATGCACAGGGCGGCGCCGAAGCGGATGCCGTCGACGTCGAAGGTCAGCGGGTCGGTGCCCGGGGTGTAGAGGTAGGACAGCTCGGTGTTCGACAGCATCCGCTTGTCGTACCGGGCGACCAGGCGGCCCTGGTCGGAGACGACGTAGAGGCTGTTGTGGGGCCGGTTCGGTGCGGTGAGCGGGTGGAGGGAGCCGAACACCGTCCACAGGCCGAGCTCACCCGCCAGGGCGGCGACGACGACCGCTTCCTCCCGCAGGACACCCCACTCGGCGCGGCTCCAGTCAGCCGGCCTCATCGACCCGTCCGGCCGCTGGGCGACCACGTGCTTGCCCGGGTAGACGATCGCGCCCTCGGGGAACTGCACCAACCGCGCCCCCGCCGCGGCGGCCTCCCGCATCAGCGCCCGGATCTCCCGGCCCGCCGCGCGCAACTGGTCGACGTCCGCCGGGTCCTCCGGCACCGTGCTCTGGGCCACAGCCAACCGCAACATGCTCACCACCGATCAACGAGGGGCCGGCCGGGCGGGTGCGGCTCGCCCGGGGAGGGGAAGTCCCGCCGGGCCGGCGCTGTCTCTTCCTGCTGCCCTCGGCGGGTGCGCAGGTCTGCGTGGACGGTCTTGCCGAACGGCTCCGGGGTGGCGCCCCACTGTCCGGCGGTGAGGTGGTGGACCAGGGCCATGCCGCGGCCCGACTCGGCGGCGGGGCCCGCGTCGATGAGGCAGGGCAGGACGCGGGAGCTGTCGCGGACGCTGATCCGCACGCAACCGGCGGTGATCCGCTCGACGGTGACGGCCATCCTCAGCTGGCATCCGGTCTTCGCGGCGTTGCCCACGAGCTCGCTGACGATGAGTTCGCCGGCCTCGACCAGGTCCTCCAGCTCCCACCCGTGCAGCGCGGTGCGCACCAGGCGGCGGGCGGCCGCGGCGGACTGCGGCTCGTAGGGCAGCAGCTCCCGCACCACGTCGGCGACCGGGGGCCGGGCCGGGATCTCGACGGCCGCCGTCACCGGGCACCCGCCGCCCGCCGGCTCCGGCGCGGCCTGGGCGCGGCTGCGGCCGGTGGGCGGGTTATGGGGTGCGCGGCCACGGCGGTACTCCGCTCTCTCGTCGGCGGGTGACGGCTGCGCGGACCCGACGGGGGGCGGGCCCGCGCAGCGGCCCCAACTCGCCCGGCGGGCCCGGGTGCCCGGAGCCTCCAGGGGCGACAGAGCAACGGTAGGGAGTGCACGGCCGGGCTCTCCACGAGATTGCGGCATCTTGCGCGAAGTCACCCGAGAGTGGTGATCGCGGCGGTGATCAGCTGACGTGCTCCCGCCCCGTGGACGGCCATGGACGCCAGGTCGGTGAAGGTGCGCACGTAGTCGGCGATCTCGCGCGGCTGGGTGATCCGCAGGTAGCCGGACGTCAGCTCGACGGCCACCTCGTCCTCGTCGAACAGGTAGAAGTCCTCGACCGGCAGGTGCGGCCGGGCGTGCCCGGTCGGGATGACGCCGACGCTGACGAAGGGGCTGGCCGAGACGGCGAGCAGGTGGCCGAGCTGGGCCGCCATCGTCTCCGGGTCGCACACCGCGGCGCGCAGCACCCACTCCTCGATCAGCAGGCCGAAGCGGTGCCGGCCGGAGAACAGCATCCGCTGACGCTCCAGCCGGGCCTCCACCGCGTCGGCGACGTCGTCGACCTCGACGCGGGCGCGCTGGATCGAGCGGAGAACGGCGGTGGTGTACTCCGGGGTCTGCACCATGCCGGGCAGGACGCGGCTGGCGTAGACACGGAAGTGGCCCGTGCGGCGGTAGAGGGCGGCCACGGACTCCTGGGCGGCGCGCAGCCCGGTGCGCTCCATGCGGCGCCACTCGGTGTACATGGAGTCGACCGCGCGGGCGGCGGCGATGAGATCGGGGACCTGGCCGCCGGCGCCGCAGGCGGTGCACCAGGCGCGCAGGTCGTCCTCGGAGGGAGCGGACTTGCCGCTCTGGATGCGGGAGGTCTTCGCCGGGTGCCAGCCGCAACGGGCGGACAGCTCGTCGCCGGTCAAGCCCGCGTCCTTGCGCAGGCCGACCAGGCGGCTCGCGAGGGCCTTGCGCGCCTCGATGACGCTGGACGACGGGGACGACGACATGGTGCTGACTGCCCGGCGGGTGCTGGTGGTGGACGGATTGGTCAGACGTTGTACAGCTGGTGCGGGACGGCCCGTTCCCAGACCGCCTCGAACGCGTCGGTCACCATCTTCACCACGGCCGGATCCTCGGTGGTCTCGTGGCCGGCCCACTGGCCGTCACCGGTGAACCAGTGGAACAGGACCAGGCGCTCGTCCACCAGCCACAGGTCGTTGCCCGGCAGGGCGAGGCTGGAGGCCTTCGACCGGGGCAGCCAACGGACCTGCTCGCCGAGCGCGACGTTGTGCCGCTCGGTGATCGCGTGCTCCCACCGGATGTAGGCGGTCACCGGCTCCGAGACGATCCTCGCCCGGCGCATCACCACCCCGCGCCCGACGGTCTCCCGCACCAAGGCCGCCCAGGCCGTGTACTCCTCGGGCAGGTCGTACGCCTCGGGCCGCCCGACCGGAAGGCCGGCCCGCCAGTCGGCGAACACCGGGTCGTCCATGTAGGAGTCGCGCATCTCCAGGTGGCAGGCGGAACGCTCAGCCTTCCTCAGCAGGGCGCCAAAGTCCGGCACGCTCGGCTTCATCGCACACCTTTCGCAGAAACGGGATCATCCGGACCGGGAGCCGGACGACGCCCTCGTGGTCCGGGACGCCGGTGGCGTGGCCCTGGACCCACTCGGTCTCGCTGATCACGCGGTACATCTCCATGTCGGGCAGCCAGCCCTGCACGACGATCTCCGCCTTCTCGTCCTCCAACCACACCGTCGGCGAACCACCGTTGGGCGTGTTGGGGTCGATACCCCTGAACCGTAGTGCCACGACCACTCCCTCTGCCAAGACAGTTGCGAGTCCTTGCGCCCATCACCGTTCCGCGACGCTGACAGGCCGTCAAGAGCGCGCGGAGGCACCCAGGCGGCGGCACGCGCTCCGCGTCCGCTACGGGCGCCGGTGGTGGCCTTCGTTCGTGGATGGGGTGCGGGCCGCGGTGTGGTGCTAGCGGCGCCAGCGGAAGAACAGCCGCTCACCGGCGATGCCTTCGACGCCGTAGGGCAGGCCGAGACGCTCGGCCATGCTCAGGCCTTCGCCGTCGGCGAGCGGGGTGAAGCCGCCGGCGCGGTAGAAGTTCTCCAGGTGCGCGGAGTCGGTGCTGAACTGGCCGTAGAGGAGCGGGAACTGCAGCTGCTGGTAGACCTGTACGGCGCGCTTGAGGAGCTGGGTCCCCCAACCTGCGCCGCGGGCTGTCTCCTCGACGGCCAGGCCGCCGATCTTCGCGATGGCGATGGCCGGGAGCAGCGCTTCCCCGGGGTTGGCACTCTTCTGGAGGAGCCGGGAAATGAGCGGGGCCGGCGGGTGGGCGACCAGGGCTCCGACCACGCGGGCCGTGGAGTCTTCGGCGACCAGGGCAAGGGCCAGCGGCGGCATGCCGTCAGCGAAGCTGGCACCCGCGAGCGCGGCGACGGCGCCTTCCATCAGCGCCTCGGGGCCGCTGTCCAGGGCGGTCCGCAGGGCTGCGGAGATGGACGACGCCTCGATGGCCTTGCCGTACCGGGCGTCCAGTTCCACGTCAGCCAGCTTCAGCAGCGCAGCCACCGCCTCACCGTCTCCCGGCCCGGCAAGCCTCAACCGCCCGCCGTCCGGCCCGGACCAACCGGCCGTCAGCCGCTTGCCGGTCACCCGCTGCGGCGGGGTAGAACCACCGCGCGTCTTCGTCGCTCGCTTCGCCATGCGAGCACCGTAGCCACCCGCGTACGTTCCGTGCCGGTCCTTTGGGAAAGCCGCCCGGCTCTCAGCCGCGGCCTGACCGAAACGCGGCATCGGGCCGACGGTCCCGAGGCGGGAACGTCCAGTCCCGGGACCACCGGCTCGGTCAGGAGTTGCGGATCTTGCCGTCGGTGACCATGCCGCCGATGTAGCCGGGCCAGTCCCGCTCCATCGTCTGCTGCACGAACGTCCGCGCCGCCTCCCGGGCCTGCGGGGTGACCTGCGCTACGCCCGGCGGATCGCCCCAGAGCTGAAGTACTGGACCAGCACTGCGGCGAGGTGGACGGCAGCCACCGCCTCCGCCTGGGTCTCCTTGCGGGTGGGGCGCTGCTTGCCATGCCGGCTGGTCTGGCCGTCCCAGAGCTGCAGCATCATCCGGCGCACCATCTCGATGCCGTCCTGCGGGTCGGCACCCTCGATCTCGAAGACCAGCTTGTGCGCAATCTTCGGCAGCTCGCCGAGCATCGTGCCGAGCGTCGCCCGGTCGCGCTTGGGGTCCAAGGTGGCGTGAGCCGCCGACTCCACCGCCTTGATCGCCTCGCTGTAGGCCTTCACCGGGTCCGGGACGAGGGCGTACGCCTGGGTGATCGCCTCGTGCAGGTGCTCCGAAGCGGACCCCCGTTCCGGCCGGTCCGCGCTGTCGAGCGAGGCCTTCAGCGTCCGGGCGACAGCCGGGTCGACGCGCGCCACCAGGGCGCGGCCGTCGGAGCGGACCGTGTAGCGCGAGCACGCGTCATCGAGCAGCCGCTGCAACGGCTTGCGGCTCACGATGTGCTGCTGGGCCTGGGCCGCATATATCCCGGCCGCCAGGGTCCGCAGCGCACCGGGCTTCGACATGTCACCTGCCGGCGGGCCCGGCCGGGCGGGAACGACGGTCGGCATCGGGAGGGGCAACAGGTCCAGCAGGGCGTCGATCGCCTCCAGCAGCTGCTCCGTCGGCGTCCAGTAGGCGAGGCGCTCCGGGTGGTCGACGTCGCTTTGGTCGAAGCCGTCTTCCGTATCCAGGACCAGGTCGCAGCGGATCGCGACCCTCTGCCACACGTCCTCGCCGTGGCGCAGCACAGCGGCGTGCAGCCACTCCCGCAACCGGGTCTCCAGTGCGGCGGAGACGTCCTCTCGCAGGGGAGCGGTTCCGCCGTCGCGGTAGGGCAGAGGAGTCCACGCAATCGTCACCCCGTCACCGTAGAGGTTCAGCCCACCGTGTAGCACGGGCATTTGACACCGGCCACCATGGCGGTGATGCGGGAGATCAGTCGGAGCAGGCTTGCTCGGCCTCCCAAAGGTCGGCGAGTTCCTTCCAGCCGTTGGGTGGCGGCCACGGCACGCCCCGCTCCACGAGGTGCGCCCGGGTCCAACCGCTGGCGGGGGTACGGACGGCTTCGAGCCCATCAGGTGAGGGAGTCACGATCCGATGGTGCCCGCCGAGGCTGTAAGGGGGCACCCGGCCGTGCGACCGGGCGCCCTCCTTCTCGCCTTTGGTTCGCGAGTCAGGCGTTGACCAACTTGTCGCTCTGCTTCAGTGCGGCCTGGGTGCAGCGAATGAATGTGCCGAAGTCGTCGGCGGGAACCAGTGAGGGCAGGATCCGCAGGAGGTGCCATGCCTCCGTAATCTCGGCGGAGACATCGAGCTTGTACGGCCCCGTGCCGAGGGCGTTGTGGATATTGCGGCCCAGGTAGTCGGTGAAGTCCCAGCTGATCGACCCATTGGGGCGCGTGGACTGATCGACCGCTTCGACCGCGGCCTGGAGGATGGAGGCGAAGTCAGACGCGGGGAGAAGGCCGGCGACGAGCGTCACAACGTTGGTTGCCGTTGCATATGGCTGGGGCGGTGTGATGGCGAACCGCTCTCGGGCGAGGTCACGGAGGGCGGTCTCGTAGGTGGTGGTTTGCATGGAGTCAGAAAGCCATGATGCCCGGCGCCTGCTCGCGGTGGCTCGCCGAGCTGAGCACAAGTCAGACAAGCAGGGCGGGGGACAAAAAAGCGCACCCGACTGGAGAGCCGAGTGCCGTTCACTGGGACAGGCCGTGGGGTGGCCTTCGTGGCCTGCGCAGTGGGTTGATCAGCTTGTCTCCGTGGCCTGCTGAATTCGCCGGAGGATCCCCGATGCGGTCTTCTTCATGTCCGCGAGCAGGGCTTCGGCGGCCTACGAGTCTGCTTCCCTGGCAGCGGAGTGGGTCGCCGGCGCGAGCGCGGCATAGGAGTTCTGCGGGCCCTTGAGGGCGACACGCCAGTCCCTAATCGGGTCGGGAGCTGATTCGGTGCTCGCCTTGTCGTTCTTACCGGGCGCAGGCGTGGTCTTCTCGAACTCGGGCATCAGCTTGAGCTCAATGGCGGCTGCCTTCAAGTTGGCGACCGTAGGCTTCTTGCCTTCGCCCTCGATGAGTTCAACGACCGCCCTGGCGTCGTCGGGCTTGTGGGTCCAGGAGCGGCGCCAGGAAGACCGCTTGAGACTCGTTGGGACCGTGTCCAAAATTTTAGACACGATGACCTTCGTCATCGCCTGGGCGCTTTGCATCAGCTGGTAGGCCCGGGACCGGACGCCGATCTCCGCTGCGGCGACGTACTCCTCGAAGGTCGCGTAGCCGGCGACGGTGTGGAGCTTGCGTGCCTGGACGTACCTCAGGGCAGTGCCCATCTCGATGACGTACCGGGCGCGGACGGCGAGGCTGCCGGTGTCGTGCGCGGTCTGCGCCTCGGCCATCGACTCTTCCAGCCGCTGGAGCTGCTGCTCGTCGCTGAGGCCCTCCAGGTCGGCGTCACCGATCGGGCTCGCACGGACTGCGGAAGCGGGGCCGGGCGGCCGGGCTGTGTACGGACTCGGCCGCCCGGGAGCGGCGGCTGCCCGGCACGACTACGGGGACGACCTGGTCGGCGCGGTAGCGTGTCCGCGGTGCTTCTCCGATCGACATCCCACCCCGATCGGAGGAGCCAGTACAGGGCCCCAGACAGGACAATCGAGTGGAAACGAGTGGCGAGGAACCCGCACTCACAGTGCTGTGCCCCCATTGCAAAGCCTTGCCCGGAATCATGTGTGGCGGCCGCAGCACCGTCCATCCCGTACGGCGCGGCGCAGCCCGAAGCGGTCCGCAGATCCCGCCGCTCCACGAGCCTACCGTTCCCGCGCACGTCGTCCGCGCGCCGTGGGACGGCTACGCCGGACCCGACGACGCTCCGCAGTGGGACGACGACTTCAGCAGACCCGGCCCCACCGAGCTGCGCGCCTCAGCCCTGGGGCCCGGCGAGCACGAGGTCATGTGCTGCGCCGCACTACGAAACGCGGACGGCTGCCCCGTCTGCGACCGGGCCTGCTGGCTGTGCGACGCGCGCGCGGGCCGCGCATGCCGCCGTATGCCGTCGACCCGACGGATCGCCGGCGTCGCCCACGTCGCACGCCTGTGGGACCTCGACTGGGCGGAGACAGAGGACTACTTCGACGCGATGACCCGCCCCTGCCCCCACTGCCATGCCCAGCCCGAGCAGTTGTGCCACACCGTCCCCCGCACCGACACCCGCGCCCACCTCTCCAGACGCCCCCACCGGCAACGCCGCTGAGACTGCACCGGGCCCACGTTCCGGAGCAGGCCACCTGTCGGCGGTGGCGAGCTGCTCACGGCCGCCGCAATCACGACTGCGCCCGCTGTGAGCGGTCATTCGAGCCCCACCCGCTGCCCGGACTGCGGCGGCGCCCGGATCTACGGATCGACCGGGGGCGCCGGCAGCGCGGGCGAGGTCGTCGCCCGTCGGCGGCGGAGCGCCCGGGCCTGGGGTGCCCGCAGAAGACCGCGCCCGCATCCAGCGCCTGATCCGCGAGGCCGCCGAGTCGCTCAAGGCCCCGCACCCCGACGAGAATGGGCAGGTCGCCGCCGTCAGCCGCGATCTGCTGCAGGCTCCGGCCCGCAGCGCCGAACTCCACCGGAGCGGGCCGCACCCGGGCCGGCCCGCCCTCGCTCTCACGACCGTCCAGCGAAACACCGTCCACATCGTCCTCCTCGTCATCGGCGCTCGGCGGGCAACACACCCGCCCCCACCCTGTCATCCATTGCACGGCCCGAAACAAGAACAGACCGACAAAACTCCCCCGAACACCCAACTCCCCCGGCACCCGGCACCCGGACCAACCACGCCCCGCATACCCGACACCCCCCGGACCCGACGGCCGCGCCACCACCCCGCAACCCGCACCGCGAACCTATCCGAGGACACCGACAACAACCACGCAACGCCCAGCAGACCACAGGGCAACGGGCGCAACACCCCCGGCAGGCACGCAGGACATAAGCGACACCCGACGCAACAGGCCAGCACCGACACGCCCCCCAGCGGCGGCACAGCGGGGCCCAGGCGTCAGGCCGTCGTACGTGTCCAGGTGTTGAACCTGGCGACCCATTGCCGGACAGCGGCTTCGTCCCGCTTGTTCGCCTGCGCAAGGACCTGGGCTCCGCTCGGGTCCGTCAGGACAACGAAAATCGTCCGGTCGTCGACCTGCTTCTTCGCCGCCACAGCGGCGAGAGCGGCCCCCAGCGGTCCGCCGAGGGCCGCGCCGGCAACGACACGGGTCGCCGTCGCACGGTGGACGACGCTGCCGGCGGACTCCACCGTGGCGACCGTGCCGGCCAGCTCCAACGGCTCCTGGTCAACGGCGAACACCCGACCATCGGTGACCCTCAACCCGAGCAGACTCCGCCCGAGGACCGGAATCGACCGTTTCACCTCTGCCTGCTGCGCCTGCTGCTTGCGCCCCTCGGGCGAGGTACCGACCAGGATCATGCCGGCGAACAAAAGGACCATCCCCGGCCACCCGATACCGCCTCCGGCCCAGATCGCGGCTATGCACATGAGCAGCCCCACCGAGGCAGCCCCGACGCCCGCGGATTCGCGGCGGGAGCCGACCGACGACAACGGGCGCTTGTTCGAATTTGACATGAGACCTGAGGCCTTTCGAAGAAGGGCAGGCACACACCCCACCACCCTGACCGGACACGGTGATCACTGCGTGCAGGGCTGGCTGCCGGGTCAGGAGTCGCCAGGGTGGGGGAAGACTTCGCGGTGGGCGGGGACAGCGTCGGCCGAAAGGGCGGCACCGCCCAGGCCCAGGCGGCGGCCGGCCGACGGCTGGGCGCACTGGGGTGCGTCGTCCTCGTCGGCGGGGGCGGGCGGTTCCCGGAAGGGGGCGCGCTCCACCGGCAGCAGCCGCTCCCCGTCCTCGGCGGGCCGCGGGGCGTGGGCGGTGGACGAGGAGAACGGGCTGTGCAGCGCACGACGGTCGGCAGACATCCCGTCAGTCTCCCAGCCGGAGCCGCTCATCTTCACCAGCAGCCGCCGTGGCCGTGCAGGATCGCAGGCCGCACTACGGCGAGCCCGCCCGGCAACATCGGCCCGCAGGCCGCACTGGATCTCCTACGGTCGCCTCATTCGTTCGAGCCCTCGGAAGACTGACACTCCTCCCGCTCCTCCCGCCCCTCCCGCTCGCGACGATGCTCGGCTCGGATCGCCTCACTGTTGGCCTGCCCGTACTTGCTCGCCAGCTCTTCGACCTTGTCGGCAATCTCCCCAAGGCTGCTTTCGATGCGCTGGTGAGGGCGTTCGCCTACCAACGCTTCCGCGAGCACCTGCAGATCAATCCTGTAGGTCAACTGCTCCACCGGGCCGGCCGGCCCGGTCGCGTCCACGGTGACATCGAACTCCATGGGCAAGTTGCCTGCATCCCACCGCTGGTGGGTGTCGAACGGGTACACCAGGCGGCGTCCCGGGGGCAGCATCGAAATAGGGCGTGAGAGGGCATTCCGGACGCGAGGCGTGAGCTGGGGAAGGCTGGACTCCAGTTCCGGCGTGAACCGGATGCGCACGTCTCGGGCCATGGTGGGCCCGGAGTTGTGAACGATCAGCGCCACAAGCCCTGTCCCTGGCTGGTCGACGGCGAGGTCGACGACGACATAGGGCTCGTTCTGCTCCCGGTGGACCCGCTGAGCCAGCGCCAGCTGTTCACGATGCACGCGTTCCGCCTGCCGCAGCTGCTCACGGGCGATCCGGACCTGCTCCTCGGCGGCCTGGGCCTGCCGATCGGAGTGCTTCGCCGACTTGGAGGCCGTCCAGGCCTGCTGCACGCTGATCCCTGCCGCGCCCAGGGCAACAACTCCGGAGGCCAGGGCAATCCACTCCGCCGCATGCATGCCTTCTCCTACCTGTCGCCACTGTTGCCAGGATCCTTGCAGACTCGACAAGGAGGCGACGGGTACGCGTAGGGGTGGACCCCGGCCGTTGCGCTGCGCATCGCGCACCTGGGCGCTCGCGGGCGGCGGGCGCGGGGCGGTCTGGTGGGAAGAACGGGTGCGCATGAGCGACTATGCAGCGGTGCCCTGAAAAGAATCTTCTCGTCCCGGTACACGGTGACGCCGTATCGAGCCTCTCAGCTATAGACGGGGCGTGAAGGCCCCGCTTCGAGGGAGGGGAACCTCAATGAGTACGGCAACCGTTGTGGTGAGCATCGTGTCGATCGTCACCGGCAAGGTTTGCGTGCTGATCGGCCTGTGGCTGCGTCTGCGGTGGCGAACCCGGCACGAGCAGGTCCAGCGCCGACACCTTGCTTCGGTAACCGGATCGATCGCCGAGGACGGGAAGGTGGAGATCGTGGAGCACCGGCCCGACGGGCACAGCATCCACATCCAGGTTGTCCGCGGCCAGCAGAGGGACGCGACGTGACTGTCCACGATCCGGCGGGGGACGCTGACCCACTCGCCAAGCAGGCCGATGCCCGACCGGTGGGCGATGACCACCGTGCTGGCGAGCACGCCGAAACAGTCAAGGCGTTCTCGGCCTTCTACCGGGCGAAAATCAAACTGCTGACCGGGTATCTGATCACCCTTGGCGCGCCCCCGGCCCTGGCCGCCGAATTCGCTCAGGACTGCATGCTGGAGTTGCTGAAGCGGTGGACCACCGTCCCCTACCCCCGGGCCTACGTCTACAAAATCGCAGGCCAGATGTGGGCCCGCAGGTTCGCGCGGGTGAGTCTGGAGGAGCCCGTCGAAGAATTGCCGGAGCCGACCAGTCTGGTACCACGCCCCGATGCCCTCGCCGAGTTCGAGACCCGGCACGACGTGGTGCGGGCCCTGCGTGAGCTCCCGCCCCGCCAGCGGCAGGTCCTGGCTCTGACCCTCCAGGAGTTCACCCCGACCGAGATCGCGGAGCAGCTGGATCTGGACCCGGCGACAGTGCGGGCCCACCTGTGGCGGGCCCGGCGAGCGGTGAGCGCACGCGTCGAGGGAAGTGGGGGCAAGCCGTGAACAGCGAGCAGCGCATGTCCTACGACGAGGCGGCCGCCCAGACGGACGCCGCCTGGCCCACGGAGTCGCAGCGCCCGTTCGTGTTCGTCGGCGGGCGTGGGCGCCCTCGTCACCAACTGGCCATCGAGGCGCTGGTCACGAGCACGGCGGATCCGGAGCATGTCCCCTCGTTGCTCCCCGAGCTGCAGCGCATCTACGAGCTGTGCCGTGAGACCAAGTCGGTGGCCGAGGTGTCGGCGCTGCTCTCGCTGCCGCTCGGGGTAGCTTGCATTATCATCGCCGACCTCGCGGAACTCGACCTGGTGACCATTCACGGTTCGGGCGAGGACCGGCCGGACGTGCCACTGCTGAAGAGGGTCCTCCGCGGCCTTCGCGACGAGCCCACGGACCACCCGCCGGACGACGCCTATCGTGCCCCCACCGGGGATCTGCAGCTGCTCGCCGACGGCCTGAAGAGGGTCGTAGACGACCTCGATCAGATCCTGGACACCGAAGGCGGTCTGCGCGAAGTACTGCTCCAGGCGCATCACGACGCCGCTGTCCGCGATCTCGACACCATGATGGACGTCGAAGCCGGCCTGCGCGAAGTCCTCGGTGAGCACGGCGATTCCGACCAGGGCCGGCCCTGACCCCCGCCCTGCCAGCCACGCCCGATCCGGCCCCCGCCGGAGCGGGCACCCCCTTGTGGCAGTACGGACGGCCACGCACTGGCCTTTACGGGAGTGCGGGTGCGTACGCGCTGCGGCTTGTGCGGGAGTGCGCAGCCGTCCGTACTCCCGCAACAGCGGCGCTGCGGGGCCGGGTCAGTGCGCGGCGTCGGCGGCCGGGAAGGCAGCGCCGCCCGGACCGAGGGGCCAGCGCCCGGCCGGCGGCTGGGCGGCCTGCGGTGCCTGGTCCTCGTCGGCGGGGGCGGGCGGCTCCCGGAAGGAAGCGCGCTCCACCGGCAGCAGCCGCTCCCCGTCCTCGGCGGGCAGCGGTGCGTCGACGGGGGAGGAGGAGGACGGGCTGTGCAGTGCGCGACGATCAGAACTCATGGTGATCAGTCTTCCCAGCTGCCGCCTGACTGGCCTGCCGACCCGTCAGACGGTGGGCTTCTGGGCGGGTACCACGGCACTGGGCGCCTCTGCCGCCGGAACGCCGGGAGTCTGCGTCCCGGTGGAGGCCGGGCGGGCGGCCAGGATCTGCTCCTGCAGGGAGGCGAAGGCGCGGTCGGCGTAGGCACGGATGCTGTCCCACGCCGTCCCGTAGTCGCGGACGGGGAAGGCGAGGCCGAGACTCTGGTAGGCCTCCAGCAGGCTGGCGCCGGGCTTGGTGTGGATGTTGGAGTTCCGCAGAACCCGGATCTGGTCGAGTGTGTGCACCGCCCGCTCGACGGCGGCTCGGTCGATCCCCGGCAGCACCTCCTTGAGGTGGTCGGTGATCCGGCCGAGCGCGTGCGGCGGGTTCCTCTTCGGGATGTCGAGCTGTCCGAGGAGTTCGGCGAGGGCCGCGAGGCCGGCCAGGAACTCGTCCTCGGTCGCCACGTCCAGGACCAGGAGGCCCGAGCGGTCCAGCGGCGGGCGCTTGACCAGCGGGCGCCCGATGACCAGCTCGCAGGTCACGTCGAAGAAGCCGATCGAGCGCACCAGGGCTCGGGGGTCGGTGTAGGTCAGCTCAGCGGGGTGGTCCGCAGGGGTGAGGGCGGCGACCACCGCGGCGAGGTAGTCCTCCACGGTGTCGAAGTCCGCGTCCGGCAGAAGTCCCAGCCTGCCGTTCCCATTGCCGCCCTCCGCGTAGTTGAAGCGCATGCCGGGCCATTCATAGTTCGCGACGCGGGCGAGAGCGACCCAGGGGGTGAGCCCGTGATCCGCGTCAGGCTGCTCGGCCATCACGGTCTTGCGGAGTTCCAGCTTCGGGCCGGGGCCGGCGTAGGTGAAGGGGTCCCGGAGGACCCATTCCTGTGCCTTCGTCATGGCCCGCATGTAGTCCAGCAGCGTGCTGGTGATCTTCGCCGCCCTGGGGTCCTGGACGTGGCGCAGTCCGGCGAGCGTCAGCCAGACCGGGCCTTCCAAGGGGCGCGGAAAGTTCGCGTTCGCCGCCCGGTACTCGATGTTCCCCTCGGACAGCACCGGGAAGCTGCTCAGCACCACCTCGGCGTTGTAGCCGGCGCGCCGCATCACGAACTCGATGTAGCGGAACGACGGGAACTTCTGGACCTCGGCGAACTTCTCCCAGACGGTGTCCACCAGCAACTGCTGCGGCTCGTCCAGCGGGTCCAGGAAGCTGTTCACACCATCTCCTACGTCGCATCAGGAGGGCGAGCGTACTGCGGCCCCGAACCGGACCGCACACAAATATGACTGGCGGTGGTGCCCGGGTTCAACGGGGAGTCGGGGCGGCGTGTCGCGGCGCCGCGGGGTGGTGGAGCGGGCGAGGGCAGCAGGGTATCGGCATGTCCGAGCGTCGAAACCGTCGTCGTAGCCGTGCCCGGGCGCTCGCCAGCTCATGCGCTGGAGCCGAAGGAACACTCTGCACCCTAGAATCAACGACACAGTTGTAAAGTGAGGGGGCTTGTGTGGACAACTCGTCGATACGAGAGAGTACTTCGTGGTGGCCCCCTCAGGGAGTATTGCGGAGCCGGCGCCGGCTCGTCGTCGGGCTTGGCGGCGTGCTGACGATCTTCGGTATTGGTCTCCTGGCCTTCCATGTCCTCTCAGGGACTGACTCGGATTCGGCGAAGTTGGATGCCGTCCGGCATCGACTTACGACTTGCAACTTGGCCAGTACGCTGAGCCTTCACTTGAGTGCAGCCCACATTGATGGCACAGACCGCACAGGCAACACCGTGGTTGCTGTGCCCTACACCGTTCTGATGGAGCCCACTGAGCTCCGAGTAGCCGTCTTCCATGACGACTCAGACGGCTGGATTGTGACTACCGATGATGTGAGCCAACTTGTGTGGGGTTGCTTTGGGAGCGACAAGAATCTCGCGCAGTACCCTCCTCGCTGAGAACCTAACGGCGCCTGGCTTGGGCGGGACTGGCCGCTCGGCAACCTCGCCAGGCCGGCGTCGTGAGCGAGATCGCAGGCCAGAACAATCTCCAGGTGTGGCGGCTCGGGCGGCCGCACCAGTTCGACAACCCACGTCTCCCAGGCGACCGGCCCACCCCGGGCGATGAGAGCGCCGCGCCGCGGCCACCCGTCCTCAGCGGCGTCGGACGCGCGGTGCTCGAACTCCGAGGGCCAGAAGGTCAACGCGGGTTCGAATGTGTCCAGGCGCCGGCGGGCATGGCCTTCGGGGCACGGTCGCGGTGGGCAGCCTGGAGAGTGGCAATCGCGGCCAGAGCGGAGGGATGGAGGACGACCTGGTCGTGACGCGGCTCGCGAACGAAGTGGTCCGGTTGGCCGGGACCGCCGCGGATGCCGGCCTCGACCCAGCCGACCACCCTTGCGTTCAGACAAGCGAGGCAGGCATAGACGCACGATGGTCAGTGGCGGTCCAAGGCCTTGAAGTCCGCCGCGTGAAGCAGCGGTCGCTGGCCGGGCTACTCGCTCCGCTTCCGCACGGCGGACGTACCGGAAGCCCGGAGGCGTTGGTTCTGCGATGCCAGAAAGGTGGTGGGTTCCCAGTTACAGAGCAGCCACTCACCCTCCCACGGGTCGGGCACGGGAGAGCCGGTCTCGTCCTCGCGAATCCATCGAAGTTCGGCTTCGGCCGGATCGTGGCCGGCGAAGCGCAGGGCGACTCTGAGAGTGAGGGCCGCTGCCATGCCGTGTTCGATGCGGAGAATCTCGAACGAGGTGAGAGCGAAACCCTCGTAGGAGTGCCGGATACGAAGAGGGGCGGCGTTGGCATGCTTCGCCCGCACCGCACGTGTCACCAGTTGGCTGATGCCTCCGTAGTTTCGCCGCGCCCAGAAGGTGAGCAGCCGGTGTGCCCGCTCGGTGACCGGGTGCGCCGCGAAGTCAGGGTCGGCGGGCAGGAGCAGTCGGGGGTTCCACTGCGTCGCGACACGATCGATCTTGGCCTGTTCGGCGGAGCGGGCGGCCACGCTGGCCAGGTCCTTAAGGACGGAGGACCATGTCGGCGGCGTGACCTGAGCTTGCAGCTTCTCTCTCTCGCGTGCTCGCGCCCAGTCCGCCACAGCGAAGAGCCGGTTCCAAGCCTTGGTGGCGACGATGATGTTGTCGAAGTCGAGGATGCTGCCGTGCACGATGCCGTTGCGGTAGAGCTCGTACACCGGCTTCTCATTGGTTGCGCTGCGCCCCTTGGTAAAGGTCTTGTGGGCGTTGGCCAGCCCCATGTGGTGGCCGACGACGCTGTCCCAGGCACCCATTTCCTCGGGCTGTCGGGTATGCAGTCCGCGGCGAACGATCTCGAACTCGTTGACGAATCCGTCCATGACCGCGAGCAGGACCAGCACACAGGAGTAGTACCGGCCAGCGAAGTAGTCTTCCTTCGCCTTGTCGATGAGCCCGGAGCGCTTCCGCATCGCCGGAAGCTTCCTGAGGGAGTTCACCATAAAGAAAAGGCGGTTATGGTCGTTGTGATACTCGATCAGCATCGCCTCGGCGCGCTCGGCGTCCTGCACGGAGTCAAGGATCGCGGCCACGGCCTGTACCGACATCATGTCGTGGAACACCCAGTTCCGACCACCCAGCAGTATATAGAACCGGTCGACCGTGTCTGCGATCTCGCGAACCTGCCGCTGCATCTCCTTCACGTCGCGACCCTTCCGCGGAAGCACCCGGCACAGTGCGAGCTGCTGGCGCAGTTGCACGAACGACGGCAGGTCATGCGCAGATTCGTAGGTCATGCCTGATGGTAGGACGGCACACTGACAAGCCCGAACGAGTTTCCGCCCTCCTGCAGCTCGTGCCACGGCGCGCCGCCAGTCACGTAGATCTGCCCCGTACCTGGCCCGGCCGCGAGGACCGCGTCCAGGATCTCCCCGGCGACTCCGGACGGCGGCACGAACGGACCGAGGTCATTCAGTGCAGTGGGGACCTCCGCCGTACCCGGGTCCTACGCGTGCCCGTCGACCTGGTGGTGCCGGAGGCCGCGCCGCAGGACCGTACGGCCGGACCCGGAGCGGCCCCGTACGGCGCTGCCGGAAGTGGGCGCCGCCGTTGGGACCGGAGAGGGCGCCTCGGTGGCCTCCGGGGGCCGCTGCGCGGTCGTGGTCAGCCGTGATGTGCGGGAAGGCGGCGGCGTGATCATGTGGACCTGGCACGCCCCGAGGTGTCCGGTCTGGTCGGCCCGCTGACCTTGCAGCTGGCCCTGCCGCCGGCCGACGGCGTCCGGGGTCGCCGGCGAGTGCCGGGCTGCACGGGGGCAGGTCCCGGATGCGCCTGCGGTCCAGGACCTGCGATGAACGGCTCCACCGGAACCCCCGGCGGCCACTCCTCCGGTCCCGTACCCGCCCCGTGCGGCCGCTTGATCGGGGACCGTACGGCGGGCACCTGCGAGGCCGGCACCCTGGTCGAGCCGCGCGGCTTCGTCCGGACCTCTACCGACCGTCCGGACTGGGACTCCACCTCGTGGCAGTCCGGCAGAGCGCTGGCCGCGCCGGGTCGGGCGCTGATCAACGAACGGGCGCCTGCTCAGCCGGCTCCACTGCCAGTTTCCGTGAGCGCAGCGCCTTCGTGGTCTTGGCGGCCAGCCGAGGATCGCTGAGAACCCGGGCGATGACGGCGTCGTCGCTCAGCTCTCCGTGCTGCGCGGGCGACGGTGCGCAAATCTGCTCCAGCTCGGCCAGCAGGTCCGCGGCATCGCCTTCCTCCTCCTCGGCGTCCTCACCGCCGTTGAACGCGGCGGTCGTCAGCGTGAGGGCAGTCCGCAGGTGCGCGACCACCTCGTTCATTGCCGCCCGGTCCTCTGGCTAGGCGAGATCCGGGTGCTTGCGAGTTGGGGTGTAGACCTTGCGCAGGGCTTCGATGGCGTTGCTCAGCTCCTCGAAGGCCACGGTGTACAGGTCGCTGTCCAGGTTCTCCAGGCTGGACAGCGCCGTGTACGGCTTGCCGGTCGCATCCTGCGGGTACTGCCCGTCGACATCCAGTTCCTGCAGCCCGACAACCGAAGCGAGCACGCTGACCGCGCCGGACAGGTTCCGGCAGGTGTCCCCCAGCAGAGCCTGCTTCCGGCGCAGCGTCGCGGCCCGGTCGTTGGAAGCGGGGCCACTGTTCTCGTCGTCGGCGAGTGCCTTGGCTTCACGGCCCAAGAGCCGGTGCGCGGCGATCAGCGCCGCCGCCGCCTTCCGGGCAGCCGTCGTCTCCCGGCCGGTCCGCACTCCGGGCGTGTGCTCCCGCTCGTCTGGCATGCCGCTCTTCTCCTGCGCCGCCAACGACGGCGACCGTGATCGATCGAGACCTGTCACCGTGCTCGGCGACGGAACTGGTGGCCGCCGCCGCTTCCGGCGACGGCCTCCGGTGTCGCAGCGTTCAACGACTGCCTCTGGCCCCGGACACGGTTCGGGCGGCGAGTGCCACCGTGGCGGTGTAGCCGGCGGTGGGGGTGCCCGGCCGTGAGGGTGCCGGGCTCCACGGCACGGTTTGCGGCAGCACGGGGTCTTCCAGGGGGTTGGGGTCGCGGTCCGGCGCGCCGGGGCGGAGCGGCCGGTGTGGAGCGGACGGCGTCTCCCGCACACGCGCCCGCTGCGGGGCCGTCACCGTTTTTCAGCCTCCGGCAGGCCGGGAACAGCTACCGCGCGGTCCCGGGCTGTTGATCGGGGATACGGGAGACGATCATGCTGAGGGCCCCGGAGTACGTGGTCCCCAGCTCGGTGACGGTTCCGGGGTGGGGGCCGGGACCGTGGCGTAGTGCGCTGACGTAGTTCTCCGGCAGCAGAACACGGTCGCCGACCTCGAGGCGGCTGGGGCCGGTCCAGCGGTAGCCGTAGCCGTTCACCGTCACAGCCTGGGCCCCACGGTCCTCGAACCGACGCAGTTGGGCGTCGAGTTGCTCCTCCAGCGCCTTGACTCTCCGCTCCAGGTTCTCGGTGTGGACCTTGGCCGAGCTGTCCGCGGATTGGCGACCCTGAGCGTAGCCGTCCCGGTGTCCCTGCTGGTAGGCGTCGAGGAGTTGCTTCTCCATGTCAGTAGTGTGCAGTTTGCAGGCGACGACCCGGCCATAGATCTGTGATTTGCAGGGTGTCCCAGCTTTGGTGGGTCTACCGCAGGGACGGGGGTCTTGGTGTTCGAACACGAGGTCCTCCCTGAGTGGCATGGGGCCTTGACCGGTCGTCCCACCGCACCTTGCGGTCCCCTGCGCGATGAAGGTCCTCATCATGCCTTGCCGTGTCAGCACTGCGGGCGCGATTGGGGATCTTCCAAGGCGGCGTCGAGGTTCGAACTATCTGGTTGCGGTAGCTCGCCAGCCGCCTCTGCGCCCATTGCTCGACCAGGTCATCGCCGTACGGCAGGGCGCCACCCTCGTCCGCTCATCGCGGGGCCTCCTCTCTTCGGCACTCCCGTCCCGCCCGCGCAAGCGTCGGTCAGGGAGAGGTCAGCCGTCGGCCGGTTCGATAAGCAGGGCGCGCAGGGTCTTCGTGCGGTGGGGGTTGAGGACCTCCAGCCATGACTGCCCGTCGTCCAGGTAGCGGGACATGAACTGGAAGTAGTGCCAGCCCAGGTCGACGAAGCAGGTCTCCTCGACTGCCGCGTGCTGCAGTCTCTTGCCGTGGAGGGCGACGGTCGACAGGTCGCTGCCGCGGCTCTCGAGGAAGGACGAAGCCGCGAAAGCGGCCCTGCGCAGGGGGCTGGTGTCGAGCCAGCGCCGCTCGATGTGCCGGGTGGTCCGGGGTTCGCCGGGCCGGCCGTCGTCCAGGGTCAGCGCGGTGATGGTGATCTCGCCCTGGGCGTGCCGGCTGTGGAGCTCGATGCGGGCGGGCCGGGGCACCAGGTCCTCGATACCGGCGAAGGCCGGGAGCATATGGTCGCGCGGGGCTCTGCTGGCATCGGGGTCCGGTGTGAGTGCTGCCAGTCGTTGCCGGGCGAGGTCGAACGGCTCACCACGGCGCCACAGGAGGGTGAGTGGGAAGCCCTCGGCTGTGAGGGAGTCCCTGCCGCGGAACTGGAAGGAGATCCCCCGGGTGTTGCCCCGCAGGCCCTGCTTCATGGACGTGTAGGAGTCCTTGCCGTAACAGGAGGCGTGAAGGGATTCGTTGAGCCACCGCTTGTCGGTGCCGTGCTCGACGACCACGTCGATGTCCTTAGGTTCAAGGGCACCACGCGCGTAGGACCCGAAGACGTACACCTCGTCGACAAGGCCCAGCGGCCAATGGCCGCCCTCCAGCCGGTCGATCATGTCGGCCAGCAGCCTGGTGCCGCGTTCGCGCTTCACTTCTGTTTCTCCCAGTTCTTCCTCGTGCGTAGAAGACCGTGACGGCCCGGTGGCCGGGCGCGACGCACCTGCCGCGCCCGGCCACCGCGCTCATGCCGTCGGATGTGTGACGGCGCCGACCGCTGCCGTCGGTGTCTTCGTGAAGGCCTCCACAGCCGCCGCCAGGAACAGTGCGGTCTGGCGGGCAACCGGGCCGGGCCCGAGGTCGCGCGGGTCCTGCTGGTCGAAGACCACGGACATCCGCTCCACGGCTTCCGTGTCCTTCCTGCGGCGGTCCCTCTCCAGCGCTGCGGCGAACTCGGCCGGGGCCTCCCGCTTGTCCAGGATGATCACCACCGCGACGTGCTCGCTCTCGTGTCCCACGGTCTGCACCCGCCAGCCCAGTCGGCGGGCTGCGCTACGCAGCGCCGCACGGATGAGCGAGATACCGCCCAGGGCCTCGGCATCGGCCGGTGACAGATTGGCTTGCAGGGAGCCGCCGTAGACGCCGGCGCCCTCCGGACAGGTCGACTCCAGGACGGGCAGGAGTGCCTTCGCCAGCGCCGCGCACCACGGGTCCTTCGACAGCGGCGTCTTCTTCGCCGACGCGGCAGCCGGTTCACTGACCGGTCGGTCGTCCGCCGCGGGCGCGAGAACGGGGGCCGGCGTGTCCAGGTGCCGCTCCAGAACGGTCAAGGCCCGGTTCATGCCGTCCTGGTCGAGCCGGGCCGGGAGGAGGCCTGCGTCACCGCAGGTGACAACGTGCGCCAGCGCCTTCTGGTAGGGCATGGACCGGCTCTCAGCGAGGGTCTTGGCCAGGCGCGTGCGGTGGGTACGGTTGGCGGTCATGCGTATCCGATCGGGTCTGCCGGAAGCAGAGGCATCCCACCGCGCGATGTCTCCGGGCAGACCGCTGGACACGAGAAGGGCCAGAACCGGTGCCGGGTGCATCCTCTGTGGTCCGGGCGGCGGCCCGGTTCGCCCGAGGCGGTGGCCAGGTAGGGCGGCACGCGCCCACAGGCGCGAGATACCTCGACTATATCCCGAACTCGCCTGCGTCCGTTCGCTCTTCGGATAGCTGCCGCGCTGCGGGTCTCTACCGACGGCTCCAGGACGGGGCGACGATCCCGGCCGGGACCCGCTGCTCCCGTCCGGCTCGCCGGGCTCCCCAGGATGTCCTGGGTCCTCAGCTGCCCGGTCCGTAGTGCGCGGGGCCGGGCGAGGGCAGGTATCCGTGATACTTCAGCCGCCGGAGCACCAACCAGCCGGGCATGAGGCGCCCGAAGCCGAATCGGTGGCCGTCGGGACCACGTGGACACCGTCCAGTGCCTTCCCGCCCCAATCCCCGCAGCCAGTTCGGCACCGTGGCCCGCGTCCTCAGCACCTGGGACCGGCCCACCGCCTGCGCCCCGGCCCCCTTCCTTCGCCCGGGACGTGATATCACACAGAAGCGACAATGAACGGACGTACCGGGAGCCGGGGGCCAGAGGGGTTGATGAGGTGGCCTACGAGCTCGCGGACCGACTCGTCCTCGGCATCGCCTCCAGCGCCCTGTTCGACCTCACCGACTCGGACAAGGTGTTCCGGGAGCAGGGCGAGGAGATCTACCGGGCCTACCAGGAAGAGCATCTGGACGACACGCTCCCGCCCGGAGTCGCGTTCCCGTTCATCCGGCGGCTGCTGTCGTTGAACGACCTCGCCCCGCGGGTTCTGGCACGCAACCAGCCGCCCCGGCCCGCGCGGCCGGGCTGCACGCGTGCCAGGGGGCACTGACACGCCCTCGTCCTCGCCGGCTCGGGCGCCGCCCCCCGCTGGCGGGTTCAGGCGCTCCGCTGGTCGAGTACGGCCCGAGCAGGGAAACGGCGTGCTGCGCATCTGGGGAGAGCCAGGGTCGCCGTCGGCCGCAAGGAGCCACTGCGAGCACAGAGGCCCTCCACGGCCTGGTCCCGGATTGGCTCGCACGATGCCCTCGGGCCTGGGCATCCAGGGCGGCACAATCACCCTATGAGCATCGACCCTAGGCGGAGCAGGTTGCCGATCCGAGTGTTGGCTGCTGGTGGCCACAGCGCCGCCGATCGCACCGCGCCACGATGGAGTGGCCCGAAAAAGACGAGCGGTCAAGTGCCACTGTCGATCTTCGAACCTGCCTACCTCAGTCGCTACCACAACCTCGGTGTGAACCCGCGGGCGCTGACTTTCGCCGCCATCGACCTGGCGACCACAGGCTTGAACCCCGGACGTGACCGGATCTGCGAAATCGCCGTTGTCCGCTTCCGCGGCGACGGGACCGAGCTCGGTGAGTATGCGACCGTCGTCGATCCGCAACGTCCTATGGGAGCGACGGAGTTCCACGGCCTTGAGGGCTCCGATGTCAAGGGGGCGCCGACGTTCGCCGAGGTCCTGCCCGACCTGATGAGGCTGCTCTCGAACGCGATCGTTGTGGCGCACAATCTGCTTTTCGTGGACATGTTCCTCAAGGCAGAGTTCGGGCGGACAGGACAGGTAGCACCACGGTGGCCCGGACTCTGCACGCTGGTGACCACGCAAGCGCAGCTCGACGGACCCGCCTACAGCCTGCGCTCATTGCACAGGACCTTCACCGGCGAGTGGATCACCGACGCCCACACCGCTCTCAGCGACTGTCGGGCGACTACGACCCTGTTGACGCAGCTGATCGACCGCTCACCCAGCCCCCTGCGCTACCTGGGGCCGCCGATGTCCGATGCACCGGACCTGGCCGACACCCCTGCGGGACGGATCGCAGCCCGGGCCCCCTCCATGTCCGCCCCAGAGGGCCTGCTGGCATCGATGGCACGGCGTTTCCCGCTCACCGAACTCGACCACCCTACGGTCACCGGCCCTGCCCAGGAGTACGAGCAAACCCTCGCTCTCGCCCTCGACGCCGGGCGGATCACATGGGACACAGCCTGGACCCTGGCAAGGCTCGCCCAGGGAGCCGGCATGGACCAAGCATTCCTGCACCGAACCAACCTCCTGGCATGGCGCCACATGCTCCACACGGCACCGGACCCGGCCTCCTGGTCGGAGGGACGACGACACGACGTCGCACGACTGGCCACCCACCTCGGGCTCGTGGAACACGCCCGCTCGCTGAGTCACGGCCTGCCGACGCCCGCGGTACGTGAGCCCTGGGAGAGTGCACTGAAAGGTTGGAGACTGGGCTTCGATGACACCCCAGAACTGTCCGGACTCAAGGATCTCGCCCTCCGCCACGGTGCCTCCATCGCGAAGCGCCTGACCGAGACGGTGCGGATGTTCGTCACCGCGGACCTCGCTGGACGTAGCTCAAGTGCGGCGAAGGCGCACGAGCTGGGCATTAGGACTGTCAGCCCCACCGAAGCGGAACGTGAGCTGAGAAGCGGCATCGAGGCGGCAGCCCAGAAGGAACGACAGCTGGCAGAGCAACAGGCCGCACTGGAAGAGCAACGTGCCGCCGAAAGTGCCGAGCGGGAGGCCTACTTCACCCACGCGTGGCGCGCCCATGAGCAAGACCCCCAATGGGGACAGGACTCCGGCATCGCAACCATCAAACTGCACTGACCTCCGGTACGACGTCACCTGAAAGCCCTGCCGGTCGGCGAGCAGGTGGAGCGGGGCGCCGTACTGGGCGTAGCGCTTGCGTTTGGTGATGCGGGCGATGATGGACGCATCCGAGGACTGCGGTCATTGGCATCGTCCGAACGCTCAGCCTCATCGACACAATCCTGGAGCGGGGCCGGAGGCCGTCGAAGCCGGACGTCTCGCTGCTGGACGACAGCATCGATCCCCGTGTGCGGGCCTATCCATCCCTCCCGTGATGACCCGGGCATGCCGTCTTCCTCGCCGTCGTCCTGACGCGCTCGTCGGCGGATCCGGCGCTGACGCTGTTGGTGGAGTGACCTGGAGCGGTCAGCCGGTGTTGGGCCGGGTCGCGGTGACCTGGCGGAGGACCTCGGTGTTGTTCATGGTCTTCTTCAGCCGGTCCTGGAGCAGTTCCATCGCCTGCTGGGTGTCCAGGCCGTTGAGCACACGGCGCATGTCCAGGTTGCGGAGGTGCGGGCGGGGCCGAGGAGGAGTTCCTCGCGGCGGGTGCCGGAGGCCTGGACGTCGACGGCGGGGAAGATGCGCTTGTCCGCGAGCCTGCGGTCCAGGCGCAGCTCCATGTTGCCGGTACTCCTGGCCCGGCTGGGCATCGCGCCCCACCCGGTCCCCGGGCCGCAGGGCGCAGCGCACGGTCGTGAGGGCGGTGGTGGGGAGGGCGCGGGTGGGGGTTCTGCGGCGTTCGAGCGGGGCGTGGCGGCCCTTGCGCGGTACGCCGAGCGGGAGCAGCGGGTGGTGGTCCCCCGGGGCCATGTGGAGGCGCTGGAGGACGGGAGCAAGGTGAAGCTCGGGGTGTGGCCGTCCAACGTCAAGAACCGCCGTGACCGGCTTGGTGAGGAGCAGTTGGCGCGGTTGGCCGGCGCGGGGGCGAGGTGGGTCATCGAGTGGTCGCCTCGGGTCCGACGGCATCCGGTCCTAAGCTCCCGTCGGGCGCTCGGTCCGGGGTCGAGCACCGTACGGCGCGGGCAGGTGTCAAGACGCTGGGAGGTTCTCGGCGGACAGGCTGGGAACTCCTCTGGGGCGAGGGTAGCGCCCTTACCATTTAAGTAACGATTCATCAAGTCTATTATCTATCAGGCGACTTGGCGACCACTCATTTGCTACTGTCGCGCTGCTGGCGATGGTTCGCCGGGAGCACTCTGGGCGCCGCGCGTGACATCCCTTCACGCGAGGCGAGGACCGCACGGCCCTGCCGTGGCTGCCGAACCCGCGTACCGGCGACTGCCTGCCCACCGCAGCAGGCGCGCAGACACCCCGCCGCTCGCACCGAGCGCCTCGCGTAACTGGACCGCAAGAGCTGTCCCGGTCCCGGGGGTGGCGCGGGAGCCCGGGGATGCGGCGCGGCGCCGGGCGGGGTCTGACGGCCCTGGGAGTGGGCCAACTGGGGTCGGTGACGGAAAAAAGGAGCCGGGGCGGACGGCACCCTGGGAGCGGGCACCCGTGAGCGGTGGGGCAGCGACTTCTCGCTACCCAAACGGCGCAAAGGTTCACAACTAGGCAGAATCGTTCGCCTATAGTGCGAACTGTGGCGTCGGCGTGTGATCCGCCAGGCCTTCACTGCACCGATTACTGCAGGTTCGCAATTTGTCGACTGTGAATCAGAGCCGAGAACCAATGGTCGATCAACCCCCTGACTCCTCTATCCTCCCGAATGTCGGAGGCTCAGAAGCTGCTGCGCGTCGCATCAAGGCGGGCCTTGCCTACATCTGCGTCCACATGCAGGAGATCCGTGAAGACTTGACCGGCAATCAAACTGACGGTCCCGTGGGAGCTCCGGGTGTGCTGCATGATCTGCAGCAAACGCTCGCCGCCGGCCAACAGTACGGCCCAGCCCTGGAGGCGATTCACCGCGCGTTGCTCGACGCTGGCGACGTGCTCGGCCTCTACGGCAGGGTTCATCCTAATGATCGGGGGCTGGTGCCGGACGGCTTCGACACCGCAAAGCCGCCCCCATCCCACGACGTGGTCTATCTGTGTCCGCTGGACCAGTGCTCGCGCTACAGCTGGCCGCAACCCGGCTCACCCCCGCGCTGTGCGATCAGCGGTCAAGCCCTACGTGAAGACCACCTGTAGCGATGGGTGACTTCCTGAGCACTCTCGGCGAGAAGCTCGCTGAACGCTGGCTCACTTTGCTCGTCCTGCCCGGCGCTCTCTACATCGCCGCCGTCGTCGCCGCGCCGAGTCTTGGTCATGTACACGCCCTCGATGCCAACCGGCTAACACGCCAGGTCGCAGCGTGGGCGAAGTCTCCGACAGTCACAACCGTTAGCGGCCAGATCATTCTTCTCGCTGCAATCCTGGCCAGCGCTGCGGCCGCTGGCCTTGCCGCGCAGGCTCTGGGCCGCATCATCGAGATCCTCATCCTGGCCGCCGACTGGCGGGCGTGGCCCCGCTGGCCGCGTGCATTCGTCGGGTGGCGTGTGACAAAGCGGCGCAACCGCTGGGACCCTGCCTACCTTGCGTATCAGGCCGCGCGAACGGCTGCCGCAGCCGCCCGGGGTCACGGCACTGAACTGCCCCGAGTTTCGTGGAGTCCGCGATCGTGTGATCAAGCGGTCTGCGGGACTGCCTCCACGCCGGTCCAGTACGCCTGCTCGTACTCGTCGGGCGGGACGTAGCCCAGGGCGGAGTGGAGTCGTTCACCGTTGTACCACGCGACCCACTGGAAGAGGGCCCGCTCGACCTCGTCGAAGTCCCGCCACGGCCCCTGATGTTCGATCAGTTCGGCCTTGAATGTGCCGTTCAGGGCTTCTGCCATCGCATTGTCGTACGAGTCCGCGACGGACCCGACCGACGCTGAGGCGCCGACCTCGGCCAGTCGCTCCGTGTAGCGAATGGACACGTATTGGGTGAGTTCAACCAGTCGTTGCAACACCGGGGTGTTGCAGGGAGCGTAGCTGCTCTTCGAAGACCTCGGCCGGTGTCCGCCAACCAAGGACTTTGCGGGGCCGGTTGTTGATCGCCACGGCGACGGCTTCGAGGTCCGTGGACGACCAACGGGAGAGATCGGTGCCCTTCGGGAAGTACTGACGCAGCAGCCCGTTCGTGTTCTCGTTTGTCGGTCGTTGCCAGGGTGAGTGCGGATCGGCGAAGAACACCTTCGTCCCGGTATCGAGAGCGAACTGGGCATGACCGGAGAGTTCCTTCCCACGGTCCCAGGTGAGGGTCTTGCGTAGCTGCTCGGGCAGCTGCGCCATCGACGTGGTGAGTGCAGCGTTCATCGCGATCGCACCGTAGCCCCCAAGCGAGGGGCCGTTCTTCACGGGCGGACTCTCGCCCCAGCCCTCGAGCCGGGGCAGGTGCACCAGGAGCGTGGAGCGGCTGCTGCGCTCGACAAGCGTGCCGATCGCGGAGCGGCCCGTCCCGATGATCAGTCGGGTAGCCGGGGCCCATTACTGGGACCCCGGCCCCCTCAGAACCGTGCAAGCAGCTTTCACCGCACACGGCTCAAGCAAGCCCCGTGGGCTCGCGGGCAGGCGAAGGTGCGGGACGTGTCGGCTCGGCGGCTCCGTTCCGCCGTTGACACTGGGTGTGGAGGAGACGGATTCGTTGATCGCCCGGCGTGCTCCCGCCCAGGAACGCGACGTACTGCTTGGAGATCGCCTTCCTGATGACGGCCCGCCACGTCTCCCACTCCTGGGGGCTTCGCGGCGGGTGGTCGGCGTGCAGCAGGAGCCCTCCGCAGGCTGGGCAGCGACCGTGCTGGGCCTGAAGCAGGCGCATGGTCATACCGTCCACCGGCAGAGGTGGTCCCTTGCGGCGCCGCTCGGCCCAGTACGGCTCCAGGGCAGGGTCATCCGGAGACGCCCTGCCCTTGACCAACTGGTGCCGGACGATCTTCGTCCAGGAGAACTTGAGTAGGTAGGCGCCGCTGTCGCGGTCGCCGAACACCCACCGGTCCTTCCTGGACTTGTTGAACCGGCCGAAGTACTTGCTGGAGACCCAGTGCTTCGGCTTGTTCGGGTGGCTGTGCTTGGCCCACTTGTAGGCGAGCGTCCACATGTAGTTGTCCAGCGCCGTGAAGACCTCGCTGGACACCACCGTCCGGTAGTAGGCCGACCAGCCCCGCACGATGGGGTTGATCTTCTTGAGCACGGCCGCAGCGTTGGCCCCTCGCAGGGCCAACATCTCGGCGTGCAGCTGTTCCCGGATCCGTCGTTGCGCCGCTGTGCTCGGCTTGATCAGCAGTTTGCCGTGATACCGGCGGACGTTGAACCCCAGGAAGTCGAACCCGCTCTCCGCGTGGACGATGCGTGTCTTGTCCTCGTGGAAGGCGAGTCCTCTGGGCGTCAGCCATGCGGCCAGCCGTTCCTTGACCAGTTCGGCCTGCTCACGGCTGGTGCATATCGCGACAAAGTCGTCTGCGTACCGCACCAGCACGGGGCTTCCGCTCTGCGCACTGCCGGCGTCTCGGCCGGCGGTGAAGTAGCGGACCCCTGCGGCTTCCTCCATCCCGTGCAGGGCCACGTTGAAGAGCAACGGGCTGATCACCCCGCCCTGCGGAGTTCCCTCCTCGGTCGGGGCGAACCGACCTTTGTCCACGACCCCGGCCTTCAGCCACTGCCGGACCAGTCCCCGGGCGGGGAAGGTGCCGAGCGCGGCCATCAGCCGGGCGTGGTCGATACGGTCGAACGCCGCCGTCAGGTCCGCGTCGAGCACCCACACACGCTGCGGGTTCTTCCCGTTGAGCGTGGAGTAGATGGCCCCGATCGCGTCGTGACAGCCGCGGCCGGGCCGGAAGCCGTACGACTTCGGCTCGAACCGCGCTTCCCACTCGGGTTCCAGTGCGCCCAGTGCCACAGCTTGAAGGCACCGGTCGACGATCACGGGAATCCCGAGGCCGCGCTTCTTCGTGGTCCCTGGTTTCGGGATGAACACCCGCTTGACGGGCTGGGGAGTCCAGGGTCGGGCCCGGTGCTGGACCCAGTGGGCCAGCGCGGCCTTCGACTGGGGAAGCAGTACCACCTTCCCGTCGACTCCCGCCGTCGCGCGTCCTGCGTTGATCTCCGTGACCCGCCGCACACTCAAGAGCGTGTTCGAACGGGACCGGAGCATCAGCTTCTGCAAGTTGCGGACCTTCTTCAGGTCCCCTGCCTGCGATGCCGTGAAGATTCTCTGCCGCAGACGCCGTACGTCCTCCTCGGCGCGGCGCCAGTTGACCGACGCCCAGTCCAGGCCTTCGCCCTCAGGTCCGTTCACCGTCGCGGCAGCAGCCGGGACGGTCTGGACCGCTCCGTCCGCATCCGTGTTGGTGTCCAACTTGTCCCTCGGTTCCGTCGTCTTCGTCCAGTGAGTCCGCACAGGCTCACCCGGCCCACGTCAGCACCCTTTCGGGTCCAGGCAGCAGCCTGTATCCGGACGGTTATGCGAGGCGATCGACGGAGAGGCCGATCATGCTGCCCCGGGTTCCCGTTTCCTTTCGGCTTCCGGCATTGGCTTCTTGGGCCATCCTGTTCCCGCTGGGGAGTTGAGCCTTCCTCACGGTCGGCCGACCGAGCCACGCAGGCTCGGACCCCAACGGGGTTTCCACGTTCCACACGAGTGAGATACGACCGGGGTGGGTGCTCTCTTTACCCCGAGGCGGCGGTGTCCACCTGGCCGGAGTGACCTCTACCGGCCAGCGCCTGCCGCTTCTCAGCGGCCAGCCATGCACCCCGCTGGTGCTTTCCATCGGCGGGGCTTGGGATCACGAGGCATCAACGAGAGTTCACTTGCGTTCACCCGTCCGGTCTTCCCCTTGCCGGTAACTTCCGGATGGAACGGAAGTCCTTGGGCTTTCCCCTGAGCTTCGCACCACGCCGTTACCGGCATCGCACGTCAAGGGTGGGGACGCGGAAGTTGTCAAGTCAAATGAGACGGTTTGACGCTATATGGACTGTTGTGCGGGCAGTGTCTCTGGCTTGGCTGGTTGATCCAGACCTTCTGGGGTATCTCGGGCGGCTTCGGGTGTCGGGCGAAGCGTTCGGGGTGGCGTGCGTAGGCCTCGGTGAGGGTGACGGCCCGCTGCTCGCGGACCAGATCGGCGGTGCCGAAGTGCACGGAGGCGGGGGTGTGCAGACCGATGCCCGAGTGCCGGTGTTCGTGGTTGTAGTAGGTAAAGAAGCCCTCGCACCATTCGCGGGCGTGGGCAAGGGAGTTGAAGTATTCCGGGAAGTCGGTGGAGTACTTGATGGTCTTGAACTGGCTTTCGCTGTACGGGTTGTCGTTGGAGACCTTCGGCCGGGAGTGGCTTCGGGTCACACCGAGGTCGATCAGCAGCTGGGAGACGGCCTTGGAGGTCATCGAGGTGCCCCGGTCGGCGTGCACGGTCTCCGGCACGATGCCGTTGCGTTCGATGGTCTCGCGGATCAGCTCCTCGGCGCGGCGGGAGTCCTCGGCGGCCTCGACGGTCCAGCCGCAGATGTAGCGGCTGTAGATGTCGATGATTGCGTAAAGGTGGTACCACTCGCCCTTGTTGGGGCCGCGAAGCTTGGTGATGTCCCAGGTCAGGACCTGGCAGGGGGCAGTGGCCAGCAGCTGGGGCACGGTCTTGGCGGGATGGGTGGCCTGCCTGCGGCGTTCCCCGGACTGCCCGGCGGCGTTGAGGATGCGGTACATCGTGCGCTCGGAGCACCAGTAGGTGCCGGCGTCCAGCTCCCGTGCCCAGACCTGGGCGGGCGGCAGGTCGACGTACTCGGGCCGGTTCAGCAGGTCCAGCACCGCCGCCCGTTCGGCCGGGCTCAGCGCCGAGGGCGGGGACGGTCGTGGCTTGCGCTCGGCGGCCCGGGGCGGTTTCAGCCTGCGGTAGTGGGTGGCCCGCGAGCGTCCGATCAGGCGGCATGCCGTGGTGGTGCCGAGTTCGGGTTCCAGGCCCGCGAACGCCTCGTCCAGGACCGGCGCGAGGGCGCGGTTCAGTCCGCGCTCTCGGAGAGCATCTCCAAGAGCGCATGTGCTTTTCCCAGCACAGCCAGGGCGGCGTCGCGCTTGGCGACCTCCTGTTCCAGGCGGGCGACCTTCTTGCGCAGCCGTTCCAGCTCGGCCTGTTCGGAGGCCTTCTTCGAGCGGGCGGGCGAGGTCCGCTTGTCGGTCAGCGTGGCCGTCGCCCCGGCGTCGCGGGCCTGGCGCCACTCGATGATGTGTGAGTGGTACAGCCGCTCGCGGCGCAGGATCGCGCCCTTCTCGCCGGTGGGCGCGGCGTCGTACTCGGCGACGATCCGCAGTTTGTACTCCGGTGAGAACGTCCGCCGCTTCGGCTTCGGCGCCGGGTCGGGTTTGGTGGTGCTGGCCATGCTGAAGGGATCTCCTGTCTCGCCCATCCAGACTAACCCGACATTCCGGGCGTCTCAGTCGAGACTGTCAGAGAGGGACGGGTCATACGGACACGGACCCGTGACTGCAATTACGGCCTCATCAGCCGCCCCTCCAATCGGTCAGTCCACTCAAACTCGTGCAGCTTCGTGTCGCACAATCGCCTTCCCAGTGTCCGGGGACCGCGCGGTCCCCGGCCTCGGCGGGGCGTTCGCGGAGGACGACGTCCGCGGTGACATGCCCCTGGGGTTTGTTCTGCGACCGTGCGCGGGGAGTCCGCAGCGCCCGGCCGGTGCGCAGACACGTGACCAGTTCCCGCTTGAGCGCGCCATGGCCCTCGATGAACAGGGCCTGGTAGATGGCTTCGTGGCTGATGCGCATGGACTCATCATCGGGGAAGTCGACCTGGAGCCGGTGCGAGATCTGTTCCGGGCTCCATGCCGTTGCCCATCGCCGGTCCTGCCGATGCGGCTTGTTCAGCCCCTTCCACGTCTTCGTCTCCGGCCCGCTGACAATCGTGCCGTCGGGGCGACGGACGCTGCCGGCGAGCCGGTCCTGCACGTACTCACGCAGCCGGTCGTTGCCTGCGAGCTTCGCGGTCTTCGGGCGCTTCGCCGCCTGTTGGGCCTTCCACTGCGCCACCACAGCCCGGTAGACCGGCTTGCCGCCCCGCGTCGCCGCATTGCGGCGTAGCTCGCGTGAGATCGTGCCCGGGTCGCGGCCGATCCTGCGGGCGATCTCCCGCACACCGAGCTCCCGGGCGCGTAGCAGCGCGATCTCCTCACGCTCAGTGAACGACAGGTAGCGGCCGGTGGGCTCATCCAGGCTGATCGGCGGCATCCCCCCAGCGTGACGGAACCACCGGGATCCGACCGGCCATGAAACACCGACAGCCGCCGCGGCCTCTGCCGTCGTCACTCCCGACGCGATCCGCCGCCAGAAGTGGCGCTGCACTGCACGAGACGGCTCCGGCCGCCCCGGCGAACGCATCGGCGGTCGCATCGCCCGATCCGCCGCCCACTGACGTCGCACTCCCGCTGGCACCTTCTGCCGCTGGCCCCGTCCCATCGCAAACCTCCGTGATCAAGGTGTTGCGACGACCAGTTGAATCCGCCTTGCGACCCGCGGTCGCTGTGGTGAATGAGTTCGGCGTCCTTCTTGATCTTCTGTCGCCACAGCGCCATCTCCAGCGCGTCCAGCGGCAGGTCGGTGCGCATGTGGTCGGCGATCTGCCAGCCCACGATCCGGCGCGAGTGCGCGTCCAGGACGAACGCCACGTAGACCCAGCCCGACCAGGTCCGCACGTAGGTGAGGTCGGCCAGCCACAGCTGGTTCGGGCGATCGGCGGTGAACCGGCGGTTGACCAGGTCCGGCGGGCGAGGCGCGGCCGGCTCCGGGATCGTGGTACGGCGCCGCCGGCCGCGGATGACGCCCTCGATGCCGAGCTCGCGCATCAGCCGCTCGACGGTGCAGCGCGCCACCTCGTGCCCGGCCCGGACCAGCGCGCGAGTGATGCGGCGGGCGCCGTAGGTGCGACCGGAGTCCTCCCACACCGCTGTGACCAGCGCAATCAGCTCTTCATCCCGGAGCTGCCGGGCCGATTTCGGGCGCGTCTTGC